>CAYOPA010000291.1:0-7075 GCA_964405625.1 uncultured Bryobacterales bacterium | reverse complement strand
AACCGTTATACGGTCTAAAGCTGTATCGAGGGTTCGAATCCCTCCCTCTCCGCCAACCAGTCTGGGGTTCGCCGGTATCTCGTTCAGAGACCGGCGAACCTCGCTAAGTTTCCGCCAATTGGCTCCCGGATCCTGTACCGAAGTCTCGCTCAAGTGCCGCTACTTGGCGTCGACGCCACCAATTTCCGGCGGACGTCTCTGCCGCTCAATTTTGTGGTACGACATTCAGGACGACCCTCTCGGGCATTGTCCGACTTTGGTTGTTGGCGTGCCGCCGTTTTACTAGCGCTTCCTAGCGCCTATTCAACTCTCGGAGTGAATGCTGCAATGGCCACCGACACCACCCTCCAAGGCGCCTTGCGACGTTTCGGGCTGAACGTCCAAACCCACATCCGCGCGCCCTGGACGTACTTGCTGCCGAGCGGTGAGGTGGTGCACCTCTGCTGGAAGGAGGGGGTCTCAATTTCCTGGCCTAAGTCTGCGACAGGCACTCTGACCTATCGAGACACGTTTGATGATTTCGATCCTGCCACACCTGGGGCGAATGCGATCCAGTCCTTTTCTCTACTTCAGGCGGCCCAGGAGCGCGCTGCGCCGATCCGCTGCATCATGGTCGCGGGTACCAAGCAGACCGGAACCCGATACGCCGCGCGGCAGGATCTGATCGGTACGGTCACGATGGCGATTGCAGAGCCCGGTAAGGGGATCGAGATCGTCTTCAGAAAGCGATGAGACTGGAATGCGGTGTATCAACGGCCGATGCAGTGCCAAGAACTTCGCGTCCTGCGACCGCAGCCGCGCGACCTGCTTGGGCATCGACTTCCCGCGTCAGTGTCGTGTCAAGAGTGAAGCTCGTGGGCACCAGACTGCCCCGGTGGAATCGCCTAGGGGCACCGCCATACCCGTGGCATAGAGCATTCCCACCCAGCAACAAACCAGTGCATCCAGGGCATCCTCGTAGCGCTTGAGTCCCGCCAATTGGGATATCGACGTTCCGTGCGGGAGTGGCACTTCAAACGGGCCCAGAACGCCAGCGAGCGCGCGCTCAATGTTGTGGAACTCGGCAAGTAGGAGGGCGATTCTCTCGCCCACCGTCTGGTCTGGCCAGTACTTCCCGGCCTTTGACACCTTATAGGGAACTCGCCGCGGTCGATTGAGGAGTGCCAACAGGGCTGGGTGGGGGTAGACCTCGACAAGAGACGGTTGCGTACCCGATACCATCGCGGCGTTCGCGACCGGGTAGCCCAGCCGCGAGAACGCCGTGGAGAGCGCTGCTCCGAGTGGTCCCGGCCTGACGACGCTGGGCGTGTGGGCGGAACACCAGCGGCCACCAAACTCTCGGGAAACAGCATTATCGGCTGCTCGCCGCTGCGTAATGGGTACTGTCGAGACCGGCATGTCGACCGTCACGATATCTACGGTGCTTCCGGCCAGGACCGCAGCGGCCTGCAGTAAGGCCAACGGATCTGGGGGTGTACCCTTCGTGGGGAGTGTCCAGTCGACGGGTTTGCCTTCGGCTAGCGCGATGAATGACGCATAGCTGGGGGCCACGGCCGCGCACCGCCACGTGTCTGCATTACCAGTCACCAACGCAACCCCGCTCGGCTGTCCGGTGGTCCACGCCGCGTCGATACCCAGAATTGTGGTCATGCGTGCATGAAACGTCTGTTCTCTAACAGCCGCGCGTGCCGGCTCTTGGAGCGCGCGGTGGTGGCGGGATGTAGGTCTTTGGTGCGGCCTTGGGGCTGGCGGTGCTCTGGTTCTTCAACCATCGCTCCAGACGATCCCAGTCCGAGTCTGAGAGCGTATGTACGCGGTGCGCCCGTCGACCGTTCTCCATTCGCAGACGAAACTCTGACGGCAGAATCGGTGCTGTGTTTCCAAAGTACCACCACGGCTCGAACGTCAGGACAAATCGTCCGCCGAGATCCCGGGCCTTTGACGTTGGCCCGTGGACTGAGTTAGGAACCTGTCGAAAGTCCAACCCCGCCGGTTCATAGAGGTTATCCGGCCTTGAACATGCACCCGGCTTCTTGCCCGCGAAGCGCTGATCGTGCCAGTAGTCCGTAAAGGACAGCTTCTCCGCGACGATGCCAGCCCAGCGCACCCCGTGGGGGTTCCGGCCGAGGGCGGCACCGTTGAAGGCCAGTACGAGGTCGCCCGGCTCTGCAGTTGACCGTATCTTGGGCTTACAGATCGCCAGGGTCAGGCAGGGCGGATCGTAGTTGGGGGCACTGCCGGCATCGGTAGCAATGACGTACGTGTAAACCTTCATGACGCATCTCCCAATAAGGTGAGTAACCATTGCCGGGCATCCTGGCGGTCGCCGATAGGGGCCACGAACTCCTGGCCCCGCGCGGCGGCCTGTAGACGTCCCGGGGACTGCCAGCGGGCCGGTGGGTGATAGGTCATGCCAACCCCGCCTTTATGGATGTCGAGCCAGGGCGGTACGTTCCATGTCGACGGGTTCGGGCTGCCGTGGGTCGTTAGGCGATGGCCCTGCGGCAGGAGCCCCCAACCGGGCAACGTCGTCTGACGTCCATCAATGCAGAGTTGCTCCCTGGCTACGTATACGGTGTTGGTTCGCGGCCAAGTCCCTGCCTGCGTGTGCGGGTGAGCGTGAAGCCACGGGTGGGCCGCCAGGAGTGCCGCCGGGTCATTGCCGATTGTCCAAATTACCCCGATCTGCAGCCAGCCAAAGATGCGGTGCTCCTTCGTGGCTCTGAACCGCCAGTGAGGCGGTCCGGAATTCTCCTGAAACAGCCCCCAGAAGAGGAACACGTCACCGACCGTCACGCCCTGGTTGCGCAAGTGACTCTGGGCGGCACCCGCCTGCCCGAGGGACCCTCGCCAACCAGGTAGCCGGGGTAGGGCCGCCGGATCCAGATCCGGGTCGAGGTGACACGGCCGGTCGGCGGTGATTCGCCCCCCCGAGAGGAGCGCGACCTCGGAGGCGATGCCATCACGTACGTCGGCGAAGCGCGTGCCCGTTGGCATTGTGGTTGGGATGGGCAGTGACCGGGGGCAACCAGCCAGCAATGGGCTCGGCCCGCCACCGCTGGCGCTGTCGAAGCCCTTCCGGCTCAAAATCAGGCGCACGTCAGTGCTCAGCGATGCCGCAGGCGGCGGGTCCGGTGCCCGACGGTTACCACGTTGCTCGAATCGTTAGCCTCGATCAGGTAGGCGTCTTCCAGCTTGTCGAAGCGCGATAAGGCATCGACCAGGGCCTGACGGACCTTCTGACGTCCTCGCGAATCGAGGAAGACCACCGTGCCGTCGCGTGTCGGTTGCTCCCGTCCGTACCGGACGAGCAAGTCGACCATCAACGGGGGAATAGCCCGCTGCTGCATCCGGCTGGTGGCATGTCTGCTGAGATTCATGGCTGCTCCTCTCCGGGATTCATTCATACGGGAAACGTCGTTCGATCTCTTGCTCCAGTCGACGGGCGCCCAACAACTGACCGACCGCGCGGGTAAAGGCCACGCGGCCGTCGTTGTGGAGGGCGCTACCCAGACGGGCAATCGTGTCGATATCGAATACTTGAAGGTCCACGAAGGTTTCTCCTGCCTCCAGCTGGGCGTAGGCGCTCTTTACGGTCGTGTCCCAGCCGAGTAAGTCGGCCAAGGCCTCGAGCGACAGATTTTTCGCCTCCCGCAAGGCGCGCAGGTACGCCGGCAACTCGTCGTTGCTTTGTGGCTCCCTAGGTACCGTGGTGTGATCGCCCAATATTACCGTTGGGACGAAGCTTGCTTTGGTCGCCAACCAGCGCATTGCCTCGGCGGCGGTGACGTAGGTGCGCGAGCCTTCCTTGTAGGTGACCAAGTCTGGGTTGCGGTCGCGGCCAATGGCGGCCATCCGGACAGTCTTTTCCGAGAGGCCGGCGAGAGCCGCTAGCGCCGGCAGCTCCAACGGACAATGGTAGAAGAGGGTTCGACGTGCCTCAAAGGCATTGAGGACACCCAAAGGGATGGGCACGACGTCCCGCGCCAGAATGAGGTCGTCGCCGAACTCGTTAACCAAAGCCGATGAATGCCGTAGGAGCTCATGGAAGGGCAGCAGGTCGTGGTGCGTCTGCTGAAGGTCAGTGTCGGTACCCTGCCAGCGACCTGTGGTCCCAACTTCGTACACTCGAGCCATATTCAAAAGAACTAGCGACCTCTCGATTCTCGGACCCGCGGAGCCGGGGGCCAGGAAGTCATCGAGTGACGCGTCGTCGAGGGAGAAGGCGGTGACCGGTTGCCCAATGAGGCGCTGTGGAGCCTCCGTGTCATACAGTAGGGACGTCCACCCCGCGAGGCGGGACAGCAGGCAGCGCGTGGCCGCCAGGACCACGTCTTTACTGTACGTTTGGGCCATGGAGCTTCTCCGCGCTAGGTGGTCTTGGATATTGTAGATATCTATCATGTCTAGATGCTCTCACGTGACTGTCGTCGCCGTCAATCCCCCTTCGTATCTCAGCTAAAACAACCGATTACAGATTTCTACGCCGATCTATCTTGTCACTGACAGCAAAAAGTGTAAGCTATGACCACTGTCAGCGACAACGGACGATGGCGAGATGGAACCGATTCTGCCGCAAGGCCTGCCCACCGAGGTGCTCACCTTTCGGGGAACCGCGAGCGAACTGGCCGCGAAGTGCAACGAGCTTCTCCGGGACCTCGGCCTCGGGGAGGAGGAGGACGGCCCGGCAAATGAGCGCCTGATCCGTCACTACGTCCAGGTTGGGGTGCTCACCGCCCCTGACCGCGAAGGGCGCGAGGCGCTGTTCGGTGCCCAGCAGGTCGCCGAGTTCCTGACCGCCCGGCACCTGCTGAAGGACGGCTGGACGCTGTCAAAGATTGCCGAGCTCATCAAGTCGGCCGGCCCGGAAGGCCTGATGCGCTGGGTACCCGGTGATCCGGCGCCGACGGCCGCTCAGCAGGTACTGACTCGACTACGCAGTGCGACCCCGTCTCAGCACCGTGAACCGCCACGCCCGAATCTCCAGACCAGCCCGTCCCGGAGCAGGCTGGAGGAGGCGCCTCCGCAGGTCGACGCCTTCAACCCGAACCTGCTGGCGACCAGTGAACCCTTGTATCAGGCGCGAGAGATCAGTCGTCGCCGTCTGGACCTGCAACAAAACCTCAAGGCACTGGGCAATGCCAGCGGGCGACCCGAACGCCGCCGCACCGTGCGCATCAGTCTCGCGCCCTGGTGCAACGTCTACCTCGATGCCCAGGAACTGCAGCAGATGCTGCCGGATACGCCGGAGATTCTGGGCAATGCCCTGATTCAGGCGCTCCACGAAGAACGCCTACGGAAAGGAGAGAAGTCATGACCCTGCCGAAGTTGATTGTGACGCCACGTCGCCCCGCGATACTCGCGGACTATGAGACCACCATGGACGTGCTGATCCGCGTCCAGGCTCCCGAGAGGCCGGAAGGCGTGGAGGCGCCCCGAAGCCCCCTCCACCTGGCGCTGGTGATTGACCGCTCCGGGTCGATGGCCGGCGAACCGCTGGCCGAAGCCAAGCGGGCGGCGGCCTTCGTCGTGCAGGGTTTGGCGGCTAAAGATCGCGCCGCGGTGGTGGTCTACGACAATGTCGTGGACACCCTGGCACCGCTCACCGGACTGGCCGACCGGTCGCCATTACAGCGGGCGATTGCGGCCATCGAAGACGGGGGGACCACCAACCTGCACGGTGGCTGGATTGGTGGTGCCGAGACCCTCGCCGGGGCAACCGCACCGGGGGTGCTCTCCCGCGTCATTCTGCTGTCCGACGGGTGCGCCAACGCCGGACTCACCGATGCTGAGGCCATCTACGCCCAGTGTCGGGAACTCGCCGCGGCGGGTGTGACCACCTCTACGTATGGCCTTGGCCGGGGCTTCAATGAAGACCTGATGATCGGTATGGCGCAGGCCGGGCAGGGCAATGCGTACTACGGTCAGTCAGCCGATGATCTGATGGACCCGTTCCGGGAGGAATTCGCTCTGCTGAACGCCATCTGCGCCCGGCGTCTCGTCCTGGAGCTGCAGACCGCCGAAGGCGTCCGCGCCGACTGTCTCAACGGTTACAGCCCGGCCGGTGACAGCAGTTGGCAGTTGCCGGACCTGGCCTATGGCGGTGAGGCCTGGGCCCTGGTGCGCCTGACAGTGCCTCGCCGATCCGTGAGTGCTGAGCCCACGACACTCGTCTCTGCCGGCGTTCGCTACGTTGATCTGGGTGGCGAACCGCGCGCCTTGCAGTCACTTGCACTCGCCCTGCCAGCGGTCGCAGCCGGGGCGTCCTACGACGCCCTGCTCGAGGATGAGCTGGTAGCCCGCCGGGCTGGCGAACTGGAGGCGGCTCGTCTGCAGCAGGAAGCACGGGCGGCAGCTCGCCGCCGCGATTGGGCGGCCGTCGATCAGTTCGTGGCAAAAACCCGGGCGCTTGGTGCCGCCAATCCGTGGCTGGGCGACATCGCGGGCGAGATGGAGGCGCTTTCCCGCCGGCGCGACGAGGTGCTGTTTGCCAAGGAAGCGGCCTACTCGTCGACCCGCATGGCGAATCGGCTGGCCCCGACTGCGGAGTTGCTGGACCCGAGTGCTGGCACGCCATCCTTCCTGCGACGGAAGCGGGCCCAGGGTAAGTCGGAGCCTGATGCACCGGAGAACCCGTGATGAACGATGAGCAGAAGATCACGGGCAAGTACCTCAGCCACGAGGGGGATATCCTCGCCCTGTTCAAGACGGCGGACGGGAATGCGTGGTGCAAGCGTAAAGAGGGCGAGCACTGGGTAGAGGGTTACCTGCCCGACGCCCTGTTCAAGGCCCGCGTCGGGAGGGATATGACTCCCGAGGAAGTGGCCAGCATCGCGGGGCCTCCCCCTCCCTGACCGGGGAGACAGACCCTCCCTGCTGCAATAAATGCAGGACGCAGTCGGTCCTGAAGACCTACGTCCCAATACTTTGCGAGACACCGAAGAGAGGAATGAACATGACGAAGTCGAACGAGCCGCAAACACCCCCGGGGCCACCAGCCCCGGCCGCCGCCGAAGCCACAGCGAATTCCTTGCCGAATACCGGGACCCGCCCGGAAGACCCGAGTATCGAAAAG
>CAYOPA010000290.1:6065-7105 GCA_964405625.1 uncultured Bryobacterales bacterium | reverse complement strand
CCATCTCAGCAGACCAGGACGCGAACCGGTAGGGTGGGTCAGGCCGGACGCTTACGCGTAAGCCGCTGTTGCGCAGCCCGGCAAGCAAGTTGAAACCAAGGTAGGGCGCTCGCTTCACTGGTCGTGGGCCTTCCTGAACTCCTCGATCAATCGCCGCTGCTGCGCGCCGGCATCGGTGAAGAACTTCGCCACGTCGACGCTCACCAGAGCCGTCACCTCGCCGCCCCTGTCGATCATCGCACCGATCGACCAGTTTCGCGGCAGATGGGCGACGAGGCCGAGACCCGGGTCGTCGTCGCCGTCGAAGCCCATCAGCAGTGACCCACCGAGCGGAAAGCGGTCCAGAAACCCGGGCGCACCACGCCACGGGCTGCGCATCTCTGTGCCGTCCCAGCGCCACGCATAAAGGCCGATCAGCTCGATGCCGAGCGCTCCCGCCATGTCGTCGGTGATCGCCCCGCGTGCCACGAGGAGCGGGGTCGGATGCAGGAGGATGATCTGCCGCTCCGGTGGCTCTACGAAGCCGCGGTCGACAGCAGTCCTGGCCAGGAGCCGGCCGTTCAGCCAGAGCTCCCAGGGCAGGTTGGCCCGCGCGTCGAGATGATAGCGGCGCCAGCGCCCCTCCAGCCCGGTGAGATAGCGCACGAAGGCAGCGCGCTGACCGGCGCTGAACGCGCTCAGAATTGTGAACTGGAGCCGCGCCAGGATGAGCAGCTCGGCCTGGGTACGAAAAATCCGGGCGCAGTCCGCCGGAGCGACGGCCGCATCGCACGCCTCGGCGACGATCGTCTTGGCATCGACCGCATCGTCGGCGCCCTCGAACAGGATCAGGCTGCCAGCGTATTGCCACTCCGTTACAATCCCTTCGCCCAGCGCGGTGATCTGGTCGGCCAGCGGCTGCGTGCGATCGGCGTTCCAGCTCGCCAGTCGCTGCTGGACCTCGGCCACCCCCGCGACCTCGTCCGGCAGCCCGTCGGCCGCCATCCGCAGCCGATCCAGCAAATCCATGGCGCGGGCGCGAAGCGAGTCTTCGACCGCGG
>CAYOPA010000290.1:0-6055 GCA_964405625.1 uncultured Bryobacterales bacterium | reverse complement strand
GGCACCGGCGGCCCGCCAATCGGCTAGCCAACCGTGGGCGAGCCCACATAGTGGCGTGCTGCATTGCGCAGCGCCCAAGCAATGGTCGACGAATAGTCTATCCAGCTCCCTGAGTGCATCACCTGGCGCTGCCTCGACCGCAACCGTCGCCCGGTCGAGATCGCACGCTCCAGGATCGACCTGCGCCAGCGCGCGGTTCTCACCCGGCGCGGCGCCGAGCCAGACCAAGACACCGATGACGACGAGGAACAGCCGCATCCTTTCCTCCTTTGGTCGCCTTCCGCCCTCAGACGACATCGTCCAGCTCGCTGTCGAGATGCGATTGGTAGCGGCCCCACAGTTCGCGCACGACCGGCCAGGCTGTGTTCTCGCCCGGCATCATGCCGCGCAGCCGCTGGAAGATCCGCACGATCTCGACCGACGAGAAGGCTGACCCGGCGCGATAGCGAGCGAGTGCCGCCTTCTCCTGGGCAGCATTGACGGCGCTCTTGCCCACGAGCTTCCTGAACAGACTTATGTGGACCTCCGGATGTGCCAGGTAGTGGTCGAGCCCGTGCACGTTCAACGCCTTGAGGTCGTCTATCTCGACCGCCTCGTAGAGCTTCTTCGTAACCGCATCCAAGTCCGGCCAGAGCTTCGGGTCGAATCGGCCGGGCTCAGTGAAGGGGTCGAGCGTGTGGCGAACGCTGACGTAGTGAACGCAACCTCGGCGCCAGGGCGGCTCATGTTGAGTATCCGGCACCGTGCTGCCCGCCGGTCCCGGCATCACAGTGGACTGCAGGACCGGTGGCGTTGCCTGCAGGAGCTTGCTGACATTGGCGAGCATCATCACCACCTGGGCACGCGTCTTTCGCGGATCGAAGCCCGAATCGGGCGTGGTCCAGAGCGCGTTAAGCGCGTCGTGGGCCACGATTGTGCCGAGCGAGTGGGCGATCACCGCCCATGAGGGCGGCGCGCCCTGCTCCTTCTCCACTTCCACTAGCGTCTGCGCGATCTGCTTGCCGACCGTGGTCTTGATGTGCTCGCGCACCGTGCGCATGCCCGCGTAGAGCAGGACGTCGGAGGCGTGGGTCCAGAAGAAGTGTTCCGAGCCTGCCGACAGCAGCGCCTGTCCGACCAACGCCAGGGCATCGGGCGTGACGCCGCCATCGATTGCGGTGATTGCCGCTCCCTTATCCTTCCACGTCTGGAGTAGTTCCCGGAGTTCGCCGTCATAGGTGATCTCGACAGGCTTGAACCGTTTGTCGAAGGCCTGGCTGGCAAGAGTGGAGCCATCCAGTGCGACGTAGCATTCCTTGAGCAGCGTCTGTATAGGCGCTGACCACCCTTTGGAATGGTCGCCCATGCCGTGTACCAGAAAGAGCACTGTTTGAGGCATTTACGCCGTCCTTTGAGAACCCCCTGCCGAACGATCTGCACGTTCTGTCTGTGATCAGACGCGGCCGAATATATGAGATTGTACAGTGATAAGCGGGAATGCAGGGCCGGGATCGACCTTGCGGCCGGGGGAGATGTCGTCGTGGCCGAGGATGTCGAGGAAGGCGTAGGCTTCGTTGAGAGCGGTACCGACGGTTTCGAGGACTTCTAGCTGCTCTTGCGGGTAGATGTGCCAACCGGCGGGGCTCGTCTCGTGGCGGTGGGTGGCAAGGATCACCTCCTCGTTCTTGATCTTTTGGTTGGACCAGGTGAGCCAGTGGCCCGCCTCATCGCGCTTGAGCTTGCCAGCGTTGACGAGTTCGATTCCTATGGAGAAGCCGTTGAGGCCGTCGATGTCCCCCCATTTGCTCTTGCCGGCGTGCCAAGCCGACTTGTTGAAGGGCCGCATCTGGGTGATGGCGCCGTCGCGGTCGATGACAAGATGGGCCGAGGCCTTGGCCTGAGGGTTCTTGAACCAGTTGACGGCGCTGGAGGCGGTGGTGCCGGCGGTGTAGTGGATGATCAGGTAGAGCGGGCGGACGGAACTGCCGCCGTTGGGCGATTCGACGAAGGGGACCTGCTCGTCATTGCGGTGCAGCAGGTGCTTCTTGACTTCGAACACGGCAGATCTCCCTTTTCGATCTCGACGGCTGACGAGGGACAGATGATACAACTCTTGCGTTACCTTTGCAAAGTGCCGGCTATGGTGCTCGCCGTACTGCTGGTGGTGCCTGGGGCGGCACATGCAGGGGACGTGGCGGTGGTCGAGCTCATTGGCTTTTCAGCCGATGGCAGGCGATTCGCAATCGTGCAGTCGGGGATAGAGGACGGTTCCGGACGAGCGTATGCGCGGCTCGACGTGGCGGCAGCCGGCGGGCGGGAGGCGTTGCGGCGACAGGTGGTGCTCGAGGAGGGACGAGAGCCAGCCGAAGCGCGGACAGCCTTGCTGGCAGCTGCGGACGGCGAACTCGCGAGACTCGGCTTCGTGGTGACTGCGGCCGAGGCAGGGCCGGCGGTGACAGCCGTGGACAGCTTGCCGGGAGTGGCCCGGGCCCTGATCGGGGAGAGGCGGGAGGTGGCGATCGAGCTTCATGCACTGCCACACACAGATGCGATCTGTGCGGCGGCGGCGGCGGAAACGCAGGCCATCGAACTAGTGGTGCGGAATGGATCGCCGGTCCTTGGCAGGCAGGCGTGGAGGCCGGAGTTGGGAGAGTGCGTGTTGGAGTTTGGGATCGCGGCGGCACGTACGCTCGGGCGGGACCAGAGGATAGGCCTGGCCGTGGTGGTAGCCTATAGCCGACTGGGCTTCGAGGGCCCGGACGTGCGTTTTGTACCCTTACTGGTGTACGTTGCGTCGCCACCGGGTTGAGAAGCTTCCTACTGTCTCGGCTTTGGACGTAGGGCGTAACGTACTTAACCCGGCAGCCCGGACAGGTAAGCACTTCGATGCCTTCCCTGCCCACAGGGTCTTCCCCGCAATTCAGGCGGGTCGGCGTTTGCATTATCACCTTCGGGGCCTGCCCGCACTTCACTCGCGTTACGGCCCGCTGCCTCACTTAACCGCCCAAGGCGGCCCTCGTCACGAGGCGTCGACCCCACCAGTTACCCAGCGGCGCCGCTCGTCGGCTACCAGAGCCATCGACAACTCTCCGGGTGGATCCTTCCTCTACTGGTGAGACGCGCCATCGGGGCGCACTGGCTCATTCGGGCTAGCTTGGTGCCGATCATTCTACGGTGGCATGGGGCGCGCGTCTTCACCATACCAACGAGCGCCTGGAAGATCGTCTCATGAAATGAACCGCGAGAAGGAGCGACAACCAACTAAATGGAACGCTTGCGAGCGTATAGTGCCCGCAAGGTAAAACGCGCCACTCGACTCTCACCCCCGCCGCTCTCAATTCTTCGACGAAGCGCGCGGTCGCGTCAAAGGGTACGACCTTATCCCGTCGTCCATTGACCATGAGGAGCCTTGCACCACTTGTGCGAAAGTGGTCGAGGAATGACGAAGGGCTGATGATGGCCCAAGCTTTTTGGAGCTGATAAAATTCGATATGCGTGTCCAAGGCTGAGCGAATATGCTGGGTAGCGCGGCCGTTCCAGACCGTGTCGGCGAAGTCCCCCGCAGTCAGAAATAGGCTGGTGCTAGCCAATCGCGCATCGAAGGCGGCGACGAGCGAGGCCACGCAGGAGCCGAGGCTCACGCCGATGAGGTGCACCTCCGCAAAGCCCTCGGCACGGAGCCATGTCACAAGCGAGCGCACATCGCAGACCGATTGCCTGATCGAGCGGATGGACGCGCCTAGATCGGCATTGAGAAAATCGTTGGCAGCCTCGCGCACCGGCGAGGCATTGCGTGCATGGTGATGCGGCAAGGTGAGTACGAAGGCGGAAAAGCCAAGCCAGGACAGCGCCCCGGCCATCGCCGCGTAAGCATCTTCGCGACCATTCCAGTGCGGAACGATAATGGCTGCACGCCGGCGCGTGCGCCCCGACAGACGGAGGGTAACGCGCCCCGTATTGCTGACGGTGCCGGCCGTCCCTACAGATTCGAATTCGAGGACGTTTTCTCTCAGGCGGAAACTGCGCAGATCGCTCTCGGCGCCGAAGAAATCGAGGGGGGATTGCAGCTTCTTGTCCACTGCGGCGATCATTTCTTCGACCGTCCCGAACTGATCGGTTTCAGGTCCCTCAAATGCGCCCAAGCGGAAGCGCCCGGAGTCCTTGAGCGCCTCATCAAGGCGCGCAAGTTTCTCTTCCTGCTGGTCCACAAAGCGCTCGATCAGACCCATCGTCCCGCTCCGCGAGGCTATACCATATCGGCTGAGAGTTAGGGTTCGAACAGCGCCGCGATCAAGGTGAAGCCGATCAGCAGGATCGCGCCGATTGTGGTGTTGATCTCGAAGGGAGGACCGCCGAGCGCTACCACCCACACGACGAATGCAAAGGTGGAGATGATGATCTGCTTCCAGGCTGGAGGCAGGCCCTCCTTGCTGGTCTGCTTCCAGGTCCAGGCGAAGGTGATTGCGACGCCGGTCACGAAGGCGATCCACAAGGTCATGTTGGGATTTACGCCCGCCCCCGCGCCTTTAACAATACCTGTCACTGCGACCCAGGCAGCGACGATATCGGCGGGAATGTATTTAACGACCTTGTCGATATAGGTGTCAACCCGGTCGGCCCTCTCAAGGCTCTGGTTTTGCATTGTGATAACGCGTCGACTCATGATCTTTCCTCCAGATCGTCAAAGCGAGAGCACTTGGTCAGCGAGCGTGGCCTCACAAATGCGCAGCAAGTCTTTCGCGGATAGCGCTGATCAGGATGCCTTGGCAGATGACGCCTGCGAACCGTGAACGCACCGCATGATGGAGCGCGACGACCTGGAACTGGTCGTCGAAGCAGGGAGCGCCGCTGGAGCCCGGTAACGTCTTGCCAAAATATTGGATCTTGCCTTGTTCCGCCAGGACCCTCGCGACGCCGTTCTTGCTGATGCTGATCTTCATGGCATCGCCGCCGGGATGGTGAAGGATGTGCAGTCCGTCTCCGGCCGAGGGCGCTGGCTCCGGGCTCAGTACCGCCGGCAGGATGCCCATGCAGCCGCCGATCGAGGCATCGGCTTCGAGCAGCACGAAGTCGTCCTGGGCCGTTGGGCTCATGGCTAGCACAGCGGCGACAGGCACGAGTTGCCCTTCCCCTGCGTCGGAATCGAGATTGGTAAGGGCGCCGAAGCGCAGCCTGACGCGCTTGGCCGCCGCCGAAACATCCTCGTCGCTCTCGCCCAGCACGTGATAGTTGGTGAGCACGAGGTTTGGCGCAATCAGAAATCCTGTACCCCTGATGATCAGCGCGCGTTCTTGGTCCATCTCGATCTCTACGCGACAGACCGCTGACGCTGCCGTCACGGCCTGCTTCAAAAACTTCACGTAGTAGTCCGCCGGGTCGTCTCCCAGCAGGCCTTGGAGTTGAATCTCGTCTTCGGGACCCTGCCAACGGAAGTCGGGCCCGACGCTTACCTCGGCATCGGGCGACTGCGCGGCGACGGGAACCTGATAGCGCTGTCTAAACTCTTCGGCTGTCTTGCGTCCGACGATAAGCCTGTACTTGACAACGAGCGCCGCGAGCTTGAGTGCCTGGTCCGCGCCGGCGTGCTCGAGGGTCGGCAGGATAATGCTTGCTATTGTCGTATACCGCGGATCTTGAGGGTTTACCCCATGCCCGTGAGCATACCTGAAAAGCTTGCCGGCATCAATGTTGGCTGCCCCGGTAAAGACATCCGCCACCTGGTGCCGGAACGCGTCTGGCACATTGGCATTATCTACAAGATATCTGAAATATTCTTTCGAGCCGGCCGGCAAATTTGTCGCCGCATCGGCCCAGTACCTAATAAGCCATCTCCGGTCATCATCTTCCCATTCCATGGATTTTAGATACGCCTCAAGCTCCGGAAATTCGCCCATAGCCCATTCCGTGTCACTGTGTCTTTGCCTCGTTCCACTTCACGCAGGCCGCCTTGAGCCTCTCCAGAATCACCGGATCGCGGATCAATCCGCTGCTCTGCGATTTCGTCGCAACGAAACATCCGAAATCGAGGCCGACCTTTTCAGATATCGCCACGAGTATGTTGCCCAGGACCGTCGAA
>CAYOPA010000289.1:0-7145 GCA_964405625.1 uncultured Bryobacterales bacterium | reverse complement strand
CGGCCTGCCGCCCGACCCCGCGCTGGTGGAGTCCTTCGTCAACGATCAAGCTCCCGACGCTTACGAAAAGCTCGTGGACCAGCTTCTGGCTTCGCCGCATTTCGGCGAGCGCATGGCGATCTGGTGGCTGGATCTGGTGCGGTACGCGGACACGGTCGGCTTCCACAACGACGTGCCGTATGACGTTTATCCCTACCGCGACTACGTGATCCGGGCCTTCAATGAGAACAAGCCGTTCGACGAGTTTACGCGCGAGCAGCTCGCGGGCGATCTGATGCCCAACGCGACGCCCTGGCAGAAAGTGGCCAGCGCCTATAACCGCCTCAACCGGCTAACCACCGAGGGCGGCGCCCAAGCCAAGGAGTATCTGGCCAAGTACGCCTCCGACCGCGCCTCCACGGCCGCCACCGTCTGGCTGGGCTCGACCATGGGATGCTCGGAGTGCCACGACCACAAGTTCGACCCCTTCCGCACCAAGGAGTTCTATCAGCTCGAAGCCTTTTTTGCGGACATCGAGGAGCAGGGCGTTTTTCCGCGCGACGGTCGCTACGGGCCGGTGATCAGCGTGTTGAGCGACGAGGCCGAGGCGGAAGTCGCCCGCATCGAGGCGCGGCTGGAGAGCCTGCGGTTAGATCCCAAGCCGCTGGAGGCTTCGGCTGGAAACTTGAAGAAGCTGCGAGCCTACCTGCAGACCGCCGCTCAAGCCTGGAAGCCGGTCAAGCCGTCGCAAGCCTTCGCCGACTGCTCCAATCCCGACGTGGACGGCTGTGACCGTCACACGCTGCGCATTGAAGACGACGGCCGCATGACCGTGGTCATCACCGGCGACGAGAAGCCCCGCAAGGCTGAGTACGTGGCCGACATCGAGCTGCCGGCGGGCAAGAGCGTCACCGCGGTGCTCTACGAGGCCTTCGCCGTTGGCGATTTTCAAGAGTTCATGGTCAACCAGGTCCGGTTTGACCTGCACCGGCAGGGCGAGCGGCCCCGCCGGCTGGCCCTGGGCGCGCTGGTGGCCGACGCCGAGGAGGAGAACCGCGAGCTTAGCCGGTCCGTCGACGACAACGATATCTCCGGCTGGGTCGGCAAGGCCGGCGAGACCGAGCCGCGGCAGGCGATCTACGGTCTTGCTCAACCGCTCCAAACCCGGCCCGGCGACCGCCTGCGCATCCGACTGCTGCACAGCGGGCGCGGCGACAAGCTGCTGCCCGGCGCCTTCCGCCTCTCGCTGACCGAGTCGCGGTTCCCCGAGCTTCGGCCGACCGGCGAGCTTTTGGCCGCGATCGAAGCCAAACAGATGGACGCCCCCGCCCTCCAGGAAGCCTTTGCGGCGTACACGAACGGCAAGGCCGACTGGCAAGAGATCCGGAAGCTGGAGCGCCGGCTGCAGACCATCTGGGACCACGCCGACGAATGCCACGTCACCAACGCGATTGACGAGCCGCGCGAGATCCGCGTGCTGCCGCGCGGCGACTGGATGGCGACCTCCGGCGACGTGGTCCAGCCGCAGACCCCGCGTTTTCTCGGCGAACTCGACATCGAGGGCCGCCGGGCCACGCGGCTGGATCTGGCGAATTGGCTGGTGGCGCCGGAAAATCCGCTGACGGCGCGGGTGCTGGCGAATCGGTTGTGGTCGATGTACTTCGGCGTCGGTCTGTCGAAGACGGTCGACGACCTGGGCTCGCAGGGCGAGCCGCCGGTACACCCGGAGCTGCTGGACTGGCTGGCGGTGGAGCTGGTCGAATCGGGCTGGGACGTCAAGGGCTTGATCCGCACCATGCTGCTCTCGAACGCCTATCGCCGCTCCAGCGATCCCACCCCGGAGCTGCGCGAGAAGGACCCGTTCAACCGGCTGCACGGCCGCCAGGCGATGATCCGGCTGGACGCCGAGGTGATTCGCGACGGCGCGCTGCGGATCAGCGGCCTGCTCAACCCCACGCTCGGCGGACCGAGCGTGAAGCCCTATCAGCCGGCGGGCTACTACATGGAGCTCAACTTCCCCAAGCGCGAGTACGAGCCCGATTACGACGAGCGCCAGTTCCGGCGCGGGGTGTATACCCATTGGCAGCGGACGTTTCTGCATCCCTCGCTGATGGCCTTTGACGCCCCGGCGCGGGAGGAATGCACGGCGGACCGGCCGGTGTCGAACACGCCGCTGCAATCGCTGACGTTGCTCAACGACCCGAGCTACGTGGAGGCGGCGCGAGCCTTTGCAGCTCGGATTGTGGAAGCCAAGGCGGCCGACAAGATCGACTGGGCGTTCCGGCAGGCGTTCGCGCGCCCGGCGAGCGAGGGGGAGAAGCAGGTCCTGACCGAGTTGCTGGCCCAGCAGCGGGCCGCTTTTGCCGCCAAGGAAGGCGCGGCGGAGGCGTTGTTGTCCGTTGGCATTGCGCCGCGCGGCACGGACGCCGACTCGGTCGAGCTGGCGGCTTGGACCAGCGTGGCCCGCGCCCTGCTGAACAAGCATGAGCTGGTGATGCGGTACTGAGAGATATAGGCCCCGGGCTTTAGCCCGGGGTCGGAGGCGGGACATGGCGCACGCGTTGACCAATGTTTTGGTCCACGTCGTGTTCTCGACGAAGAACCGACAAAAGGATCTCCGCCGCGAGATCCAGCAAGCATTGAGGGACTGGATGACGCAGACGATCACCGAACAAGGCGGAGCGACCCTGGCGACTGGGTTCGGCCTGGATCACGCCCATGTTCTGCTTCGTTTGCCTTCGGACAAAGCCCTGTCGGAGATCGTTCAACGGATCAAAGGATCTTCGTCTCGCCGATTGAAACTGGAATTTCCTGATCTGCGGGGTTTTTCCTGGCAGGCGGGCTATTCCGCGTTCAGCGTCAGCCAGTCAAAGGTGGATACGGTTCGTGAGTACGTTCAGCAGCAGGAAGAACGGCATAGGAGAATGAGCTTTGAGCAAGAGATTGTCTCCTTGCTCAAGCGGAACGAGATTGAATTTCAGGAGCGGCGGCTTTGGGCGACCTCCCCGGACTAAAGTCCGGGGCTATAGAGAAACACGCAAGCAGGCGAGCATTATGACCATCCAACAAACCCGACGCACCTTCCTCGGCCGCACCTCGCTTGGTCTCGGCTCGCTGGCGCTGAGCTCGCTGCTCAACCCGCCCGCCGCCCGCGGCATGGCCCCCGGCGTCGAAGGGTTCCCCAACCACGCCCCCAAGGTCAAGCGAGTCATCTTCCTGTGCATGGCCGGCGGCCCCTCCCACCTGGAGCTGTTTGACCACAAGCCGACCCTGGCCCAGCGCGACGGCGAGCCGATGCCGGCCTCGGTCACCGACGGCCAGCAGATCGCGCAGCTTCAGGGCAAGGAACTAAAGATTCTGGGGCCGCAGCATCCCTTCCAAAAGTACGGCAAGAGCGGCCAGCACATGTCCTCGCTGATACCGCACATCGGCTCCATCGCCGACGACATCTGCATCGTCCGCTCCATGGTCACCGAGCAGATCAACCACGATACCGCCCACACCTTCATGAACAGCGGCTTTCGCGTCGCCGGCCGCCCCAGCATGGGCTCGTGGGCGCTCTATGGCCTGGGCAGCGAGGCGGAGAACCTACCGGGCTTCGTGGTGCTCACCAGCGAAGGCGGCGCTCAGAGCCAGCCGATCGCGGCGCGGCAGTGGTCCAGCGGTTTTTTGCCCAGCGTCTACCAAGGCGTCAAGTTCAACTCCGGCGGCGACCCGGTCAATTACGTCGGCAACCCCGCCGGCGTCGACCGCCCCATGCAGGGGGGGCTGATCGAAGCCGTTGGCAAGCTCAATCGCCTGCAGAACGAAACGGTCGACGACCCTGAGATCGCCACTCGCATCCAACAGTACGAGCTCGCCTTCCGCATGCAGATGGCCGTGCCGGATCTCATTGATTTTTCGAGCGAGCCGGCGCACGTTCTCGAAGCGTACGGCGAGGGCCAGTTCGCTAAGAACTGTTTGCTGGCGCGGCGGCTGGCTGAAAACGGCGTCCGCTTCATCCAGCTCTACCACCGCGGCTGGGACCACCACGGCTCGATCCGAAAAGACATCCCCACAAGCTGCGGCTACGTGGACCAAGCCACGGCGGCGCTGGTGAAGGACCTCAAGCAGCGCGGGCTGCTGGAGCATACGCTCATCGTCTGGGGCGGCGAGTTCGGGCGTACGCCGATGTCCCAGGGCGACCGCGACAAGGCCGGCCGCGACCACCACATCAAGGGCTTTTCCATGTGGATGGCCGGCGGCGGCATCCGGCCGGGGACATCGCACGGGGCGACGGACGATCTGGGCTATCACGCCGTCGAGGACGTGGTCCAGGTCCACGACTTCCACGCCACGATGCTACATCTGCTCGGCGTGGACCACAAGCGGCTCACCTACCGCTTCCAGGGCCGCGATTTCCGCCTGACCGACGTGCACGGCAAGCTGGTTAAGGGCATTCTGAGCTGAGGCAGAGTGCGGTGATTGGAG
Source organism: uncultured Bryobacterales bacterium (assembly GCA_964405625.1). Classification (GTDB taxonomy): domain Bacteria; phylum Acidobacteriota; class Terriglobia; order Bryobacterales; family UBA6623; genus RI-231. Next base: position 2,696 of record CAYOPA010000289.1, on the reverse strand, counting down.
GCCCTATTCGCCGCAAACCGTGCGGCGAATCGAGGCTTCGCGCCAAGCGACCGAAACCCGCGTTGGAATATAGCCCGGGGCGTCAGGGGCCGTAAACAAATGGGGAAGGCGGAGCCGTTCGAGCCCTCTGGTCAATCGTAAACCCCAGAAAGAAGGGGGGCCTCGCGACCGATGCAAACCCGGCCCTCACGGGCCGGGCTATTGAGATGCCGCCCTACGGGCTCGAATACGCTCCCGCTTCTTACCGCGCCTCGGTCGCGAGATTCAGAGACGGGACGCTTAGTCCGCATCCACGCCGTGGTCGTACATCAGCCGGTGCAGCGCCAGCACGTCGCGGCCGAAGTCATTGGTCCAGTCCCGCCACACGGTGTGGGTGTGGTTGGCGCCGTTCTGGGTGTTGTCGTACTCGATCAGGAACGCCGGCGCCTGAATGCGGTAGTAGTCGCCGATGTTGCGCTCCGTCGCGCCCGCCCAGGCGAACAGCAGCTTATCTTTCGGCGCCGACTTGGCCTGCTCCATGCGCTTGGCGGCCACCTCGGCCGGCAGATTCGAGGCGTACTCCTCGATCAGCGACATCAGCTTTTCCACCTGTTGCGGCGTCATCTCCGAGGCGGGCAGGCCGGCGCCGGAGCGGTCGAGCTTGGCGCGAGTGTCGGCCCCGGTCAGAATGTCCGGATAAGCCTTCGAGTCGATGATCGCTTTCTTCTTCTGCTCGGCGTTGAGCATGCCGATCAGCTCAAAACCCAGGTCTTCCTCCGCAGGCAGCGCGCGCAGTCCCTGCCGAGCCGAGATGTCCACCTTGTGCGGGTTGGCGCCGAAGAACGTGGGCGACGAGGAGACCAGCTTGCCGCCCTTCATGGCGAAGTGCAGCGACATGTGGTGACCCTCGATCCGCCAACCCCAGGCGCCGTCCTTGGAAGGTTCGCCGTAGATGCGCACGTAATAGCGCAGCGGATCGCGCCGGCCGGTCAGGTCGCCCTCCTTGATGCGCAGCACCTCTTCCAGGCTCATGATGGTCTTGGCCTTGATGAACCCCGCCCGGCTGAGGCTGGCCGACAGCAAGGCGTCGGCGAGGTGGCGCTGCTCCGGCTGCATGCGGATGTAGGTCAGCCCCGGACGCTTGAAGCCGAGGGTTTGCTCAAAGTTGTTGTCGGGCACGAAGTGAAATTTCTCGCGCTCGTCGTTCTTGAAATCGGTGATGGCGATGGAGCGCTGCTCGGGCGTGAGCGAATCCGTGAAGGCCTTGGCGGTCTGCACCATCATGTCTTCCATCGACAAGTGGTAGGCGCCGACCCCGACGGCCAACGTAACGGAGAGGATCAGCAGGCGGAGCTTGAGAGTTTTTGACATCGTGGTTTCCCTTTCGGCTGCGACGATTATACAGGACCGACCGTCCCGCTTCGATCGTATTGCAGAGTAAGGGTAACGATCCGGCCGCGTCAACACGTCCGTACAATGATGTTCGTGCGCGGAATTTTGGGTCTAGGGCTCCTGGTGGTTGTCACGCTCTCGGCGCAGACCGGGTTGCAGTTTGATCAGTTGCGCGACCTGCTGCGCTCCTCGATCACCCAGGGTCTCAGTGACAAGGACGTTGCGAAGTACCTGAAGGATCAGCAGGTCTCGTTCCAACTGACGCCCGTGATGGTCGAGGAGTTCCAGGGTTTGGGCGTGGGGCCGCGAACGCTGAACGAGCTGCGCCGGATGTCGGAGGCCAGCGCGGGCCTGCCCGCGCCGGATGCGGCCGTGGTGCGCGAGGAGCGGCCGGCCGGTCCGCCGCCGCCGTCCCAGGAGGAGCAGCGGCGCATTATTGAAGAAGCCCGCCGCAACGCGCTCGAGTACACCGACCGCCTACCCGATTTCCTGTGCTTGCAAATCACCCGCCGCTACATCGACCCCAGCGGCCTGGAGATGGACTGGCTCAAGTACGACGAGCTCAAGACGCGCGTCAGCTACGTGGAGGGTTCGGAGAATTACGAGCTGGTCAGCGTCAACAATCAGGTCGCCGAAAAGCCCATGGAAAAAGTCGGCGGCGCCACCAGCACGGGCGAGTTCGGCAGCCTGCTGCGTGAGCTCTATTCGCCGGGGACGGGCGCCCGCTTCAGTTGGGCGCGGCATTCCCTGCTGCGCGGCCGGCCGGTTTACGTCTTTAACTTTCAGGTCTCGCGGTCGGGCTCGCGTTGGCGGCTGAACTACAGCGCCGGGCCTGAGGGCGCCAGGGCCCAGGAGATTGTCACCGCTTACGGCGGGCTGGTGTACATCGACAAGGAGACCGAGCGCACCATGCGGATTTCGATGCAGGCGGAGGACATCCCGCCGAGCTTCCCAATCCAAAAGGCGACCACCAGGCTCGACTACGACTACATCGACATCAGCGGCGGGGACTTCCTGCTGCCGCTCAAGGCCCAGGTCAACATGCGCGCCGGCCGCGAGATGACCCGCAACGACGTGGAGTTTCGGCTCTACCGCAAGTTCTCGGCCGAGGCGACCATTTCGTTTGACGAGATCGACGACGTGGAGCCGCTGCCCGAGGAAGCGGCCGGCGAGCCACAACCCTGACGGGCCGCCCGTGGCGCACGGCTTCTCCGTGCAGTCGGGCCTGAGCGTAATGTAGAGACTCCAGCGGCCGGACACCCATAAGAGGCGTGGAGTGCGGGCGGAAAACGAGGCCGTTGAAGGAGGGACAACTTACCATCGAA
>CAYOPA010000288.1:0-7250 GCA_964405625.1 uncultured Bryobacterales bacterium | reverse complement strand
ACGCCCGGCCGGGACTCCAGCTTCGAGCTGGCGTCCACGCCCCACGGCGCCGTCCGGCGGATTGCCTCGGCTACATTGGAGCCGTCCAGCCCGCCCGCCACGATCACCGGCTTGAGCTCTCGCGCCGCGGCCGCCTGGGACCAGGGGAAGGTCCGGCCGGCGCCGCCATAATTCCCGCTTGCTGGCGTATCGAGCAGCACGGCTTCGACCGGATAGGCCGCCACAGAGGCCGGATCGAATTTTTCCGTGACCGGCAGCGCCTTCCAGAGGCGAAAACCCCGCAGGGCGAGGCAGGCTTCGGCTGTTTCGTCGCCGTGAAGTTGCACCACATCAAGCTGGACGGCTTCGACGATGGAGCGGATCTCGTCAGCGGTTTCGTTGACGAAGACTCCCACTCGCAGGATGGGCCGGGGCGTGACGGCTGCGATTAGCGCGGCCTGACGCATGTCCACGGCGCGGGGGCTGCGGCGATAGAAGATCAATCCGATGGCCGTGGCTCCCGCCCGGGCGGCGGCAAGCGCGTCGGCCGGCTGGGTCAGTCCGCAGACCTTAATCACATGCGCCGGTTCAAGGGCCATCCCTCCAGCGTAACGCCGCACGAGGCAAACGAATTTGCCGGGAGGATAACCTAGGCCGGATTCTCCGCGCCTTCCTATGCGATACCATTGCGATTCCCGATACACATGAAGCTCGCGACGATTGCTTTGCTGCTGCTGCCGTGTCTGGCTTGCACTGGGCCTTATTCCGACAGTGCGTCCGTGAGCGCGTCGGTCTCCGAAGACGGGCCGGTCGAAGTGCGGGTGGAGCTGGTCGAAAAGCGGCTGATTCCCGAAACGGTTCCGGCGACCGGTGAGCTTTATGCGGAAGAGCGCGCCACGATCGGGGCCAGGGCGCCCGGCCGTGTGATCCGCTTGCCCGTGGACCTGGGAAGCGTGGTCAAGGCCGGCGACATGCTTGCAGAGATCGAGAGCGAAGAGTACGAGCTGCGCCTGGAGCAGGCCGAGGCGCTGATGCGGCAGACGCGAGCCCGGCTTGGAATCCTCGACAACGAGACCGACGAGGTGACGCCCGAGGAGACGGCGATCGTCCGCCGGGCCGCCGCCGCCCTCAAGGAAGCGCGTTACATCTTCCAGACCTCCGAGGCGCTCGTCGCCGAAGGGGTGATCTCGAAGATTGAGTTTGAAAAAGCGGGGGTGGGCCGCGAAGCCGCCGAAGCCTCCTACCAGGCGGCTTTGGAAGAGGTGATGCAGCTTCGGGCGCAGCTCGGCGAGCGTCGGGCTCAGATCGCATTGGCGCGGCAGAACCTGAATGACTGCATCATTCGGGCGCCGTTTCCCGGCGCGGTCACTGAGCGAATCGCCTCCATCGGCGAGTACCTGCCGGTGAACGGTCCCGTGGCGACGCTCGTTCGGTTGACGCCGCTGCGGTTGCGCCTGGAGGTGCCGGAGCGCTCGGCCGTGAATGTGCGCATCGGCCAAAGAATTGACATTCGCGTCGCCGGCGCGGCTGAAGGTCACGTGGGAAGGGTGGTTCGAATCAGCCCGACCATCGAGTCCGCCAGCCGGTCGCTCTTGGTCGAAGGGGAAGCGCCCAACGAGCGCGGCCTGTTGCGGCCCGGGGCCTTCGTGGAGGCCGTGATTATCGTCAATCCCGAGGCCCGCGGCATTTCGGTGGAAAGGAACTCCGTGATGAGCTTCGCCGGCGTGGAGCGCGTCTTTGTGGTGAGCGACGGCAAGCTGGCCGACCGCGTCGTGCGAACCGGCAGGCTGCTCGATGGGGATCGCGTGGAGATTCTCAGCGGTCTCGAACCTACAGACGAAGTAGTGCTCGACGCCGACGACCGCTTTGCGCCGGGGCAACCGGTGCGGGTGTTGTAGATGCAAAAGCTGGCTGAAGTCTGCGTGCGCCGCCCCGTCTTCGCCGTGATGCTCGTCATGGCGATGGTCGTGGTGGGCGCCGTGTCGTATCCGAAACTGGGCGTCGATCGCTTCCCGAACGTCGACCTGCCCATTATCAGCGTCCGGACCACGCTGCTCGGCGCATCCCCCGAGGAGATGGAGTCCACCGTCACGCGCCGCATCGAGGACGCCGTCGCGACAGTGGAAGGCATCGAAGATATCCGTTCGACCTCCACCGAATCACTTTCGATCGTTACAGTCACCTTTAACCTCAACCGCGACATCGATATCGCGGCGCAGGACGTGCGCGACGCCGTGGCCGCGGCGATCACGCTGTTGCCACGGGACACCAAACCGCCGCTGATTAAGAAGCTTGATTCGGACTCGTCGCCGATCCTGACCCTGGTGCTGGCCGGCGACAAGACGCCCCGCGAGCTCTATGAGATCGCCGAGCGCACCGTGAAGGACGCCATTGAGTCGTCGGCGGGCGTGGGCGAGGTGCTGCTCAACGGCGGGCAGAAACGCGCCATTAACGTCTGGGTCGACGCCAACCGATTGGCGGCCTACAAGATCCCGATCGTGCAAGTGCGCGACGCCGTCGCCCGCCAGAACGCCAGCATCCCAGGCGGACGCGTCGACGAAGGGTCGCGCGAGCTGGTGCTGCGGACGCTGGGCCGGTTCCCTGACCCGAAGCTGTTTAATGATCTCGTCGTCGGCGTGATTGACGGGACGCCGATCCGGGTCCGCGACATCGGCTACGCGGTGGACGGCAACAAGGAGCAGCGCTCCTCGGCGATGTATGACGGCAAGCCCGCCGTCGCAGTGGAAGTGCGGCGGCAATCCGGCGCGAACACCGTCGAGGTGATCGGCGGCGTCAAGGAGCGGCTGGGTCGCATTCGCGGCCTGCTGCCCGCCGGCGTGGATCTGGTGCTGGTGCAGGACCAGTCCCGCTACATCGAAGCGGCCTTCCACGAGGTCCAGTTGCACTTGATTCTGGGCTCGATCCTGGCTTCATTGGTGGTGCTGCTGTTCATGCGCAACTGGCGGGCCACGATCATCGCGGCGGTGGCGATTCCGGCGTCGATCATCGCCGCGTTCGGCGCGATGTACTGGCTGAACTTCACGCTCAACAACATCACCATGCTGGCGCTGACGCTGATGGTGGGCGTGGTGATTGACGACGCCATTGTTGTGCTCGAAAACATCTTCCGCTTCGTGGAAGAGAAGAAGATGTCGCCGATGCAGGCCGCCGTAGAGGGGACCAAGGATATCGGTCTGGCGGTGATGGCGACCACGTTTTCGTTGATCGTGGTCTTCCTGCCGGTCTCGTTCATGTCGTCGGTGTCAGGCCGCTTTTTGTACCAGTTCGGCATCACGGCGACGGTGGCGATTCTGGTGTCGTTGGTGATCAGCTTCAGCCTGACGCCGATGATGAGCTCGCGGCTGCTGAGCGCGAACCAGACGCTGGCCCACGGCGGTTCGCGGCGGGGCCTCTACGCCCGGGTGGAAAGCGTCTATATGACGCTGCTGGAGTGGGCCATGCGCCGCCGGGCCGTGGTGGTGGCTCTGGCGCTGGCGGTGGTGGCGGCCTCGATTCCGCTGTTCCAGGTGGTGCGCACCGAGTACCTGCCCACCGGCGTGGACGAGGGCGAGTTCGACATGAGCATCACGGCGCCAGAGGGAACCTCGCTGGCCTCGATGCAGGTGGTGCTCGAAAAGGTCTACCAGGAAGTCAGCACGTTGCCCGGCGTGGAGCACATGGTGACGCTGGTGGGCACGGGCTACCTGCGCAACGTCAACAGCGCCCGCGCCTATGTGCGTTTGGTGGACGTGGAGGACCGCGTCTTTTCGTTGCCGCGGCTATGGCGCATGACGCTCGAAGGCCGCCCGCAGGACGCCTTCAAGGATATCTATTCGCAGCGGCAGGTGATGGACGCGGTTCGTGAGCGCGTGAAGCGATTTGAGGACGTCCGCTTCCGCGTCGGCAATATCCGGGTGCTATCGACCGGCACCGCCCCGTACGATCTCGACTTCGTCATCCGCGGTCCCGAGCTTGAGATGCTGCAGCACTACTCTGAGCAACTGCGCGAGGCGGCGCTCCAGATTCCAGGGCTGGTGGACGTGGATACGACGCTGCGCCTCAACAAGCCGGAGCTGCGGGTGCTGATCGACCGCGACCGCGCGGCGGACCTGGGCGTGGACGCCGCCGATATTGCCGAGTCGTTGCGGCTGATGGTCGGCGGGGACGACGAGGTCTCGCGCTACCGCGATGACAAGGTGGCCGAAGAGTACGACGTGGAGATCCGGCTCCAAGGGGTCGATCGCGGCTCGGTCGAGGCTGTCGGGATGCTCCATGCGCCCTCGACCAAAGCCGGGCTGGTGCGTCTCGATTCCGTGGTGGAGCTCCAGGAGGGCATCACGGCGTATCGCATCGAGGGCCTGGACCGTCAGCGCCAAGTGAGCCTGCGCGCCAACATCACCGGCGGCTACGCGCTAGGCGACCGGCTGCCGTTGCTCCAGCAGGCGGCCGAGGATTTGAAGATGCCGGCGGCCTACTCAACCAGGGTGATCGGCAGCGCCGCCGAGTACGGTCGCACGAATCGCGAGCTTCTGATGGCCTTTCTGCTGTCAATCGTATTCATGTACATGATCCTGGCCTCGCAGTTTGAGAGCCTGGTGCACCCGGTCACAATCCTGTTGAGCCTGCCGCTGGCGGTGCCCTTTGGGATCTTTTCGCTGTGGATTTTGGGCGAGACGCTGAACCTCTATTCGGCCCTCGGCATCCTAGTGCTGTTCGGCGTCGTGAAGAAGAACTCGATCTTGCAGGTGGACCACACCAACAACCTGCGCCGTCATGAAGGCATGGACCGGCTGAGCGCGATCCTACAAGCCAATCGGGACCGGCTGCGGCCGATCCTGATGACGACGCTGACGCTGGTGGCCGGCATGATGCCGCTGGCGCTGGGGACCGGCCCCGGCGCCGAAGAGCGCCGCTCCATCGCGATCGTGGTGATCGGCGGCCAGAGCCTGTCGCTGCTGCTGACCCTGATTGTCACCCCCGTGGCGTATTCGATATTTGACGATCTGGCTTCGAAGTTCCGTGGCTCGGCGTATGCGGATCTGCCGGCCGCGGGGACCGACCGAGGCGCCGAAGAGCCTGCTTTGTAGCCGAGTCACGCACTGTCCTGGCGTCCGCTCATCGGCGATTTCATTCCGTCCATAGGAAACTCCAGTCCGTTCGTGTTTTGTTTCGTGAGCCTGCCCCGCGCTCGCTCTACGCTGGGGGGATTGGTTGAGCTTATGAAACCCTTGCGTACATTCTTGCAAACGTTTTTGTTATTGGGGCTTGTCGCCGGCTCGGCTGCGGCGCAGTCCAACGGCGCTCTTAGCGGAACGGTCTCGATGAAGGAGACCGGCGGGCCGCTCCATGGCGCCAGCGTGCTAATCGTCGAGCTAGGGCGGAGCGCGATCAGCGACGACGACGGCAACTACTCGTTCACGCGCCTGCCGCCGGGCCGCTATCACGTCGTCGCGCATCTCGACAGCATCTTTACCGAGGCGGCCAAGACGGTTGAGGTTTCCGCCGGCGGCTCAGCCACGGCGGACTTCATGCTGAGCATCACTGGCGAAAAGTATCAGATTACGGTGACCGGCGCGGCCAAGGAAGAGACCGCGCTGCAATCATTCAGCAGCGTTGACTCCTATGACGCCTATGACTTGGCGTTTTCCCGCGATGTCTCGCTGGGCGAGACCCTCGACCAGAAAGTCGGAACCGGCATCGCCAAACGCAGCTTTGGTCCGGGCTCGTCACGGCCGATCATCCGCGGCTTTGACGGCGACAGAGTGCTGATCATGGAGGACGGCATTCGCACCGGAACGCTGTCGTCGCAGTCAGGCGATCACGGCGAGCTGGTCAATCCGGCTCAGCTTGAGCGGCTCGAGATCGTCAAGGGACCGGCGACACTGCTCTACTCGGGCAACGCCATCGGCGGTACGGTGAACGCGATCAGCCGCCATCATGAGCTGCATCGGCATCCCCACGACGGCATGCGCGGATATCTGTCCGGCTCGGCCGGTACGACGAACGCTCTGGCGGGCGGCAGCGCCGGCTTCGAGTACGGCGCCGGCAAATGGATGATGTGGGGCTCGGCTGCTGGAATTCGCAGCGGGGACTATACGGCTCCGCGGCAGGGGCAGATCTTCAACTCACGCTCCAATACCACCAACGGCGGCGGCGGCTTCGGCTGGTTCGGCAATAAGACTTACTTCAGCCTGGACGTCAAAGTGGATCGCGGGAGCTACGGCGTGCCCTTCGCCGACGAGTTCCATGGCCACGGCGAGGATCACGACGACCATGACGACGACCATGACGACGACCATGACGACGATCATGACGACGATCACGACGACGACCATGATGACGATCATGATGACGATGATCACGACGAGGATATTGAGCGCATCGTGCTCGATTCTCGCCGCGAGAGCTACCGCTTCAACTGGGGCCTGAACGACCTCGGCCCCGTGGTCGACAATTTCGCGCTGAAGTTGAGCTACGTGCGGTGGGCCCACGACGAAGTGGAGATTTTTGACGATGGAGACCGCGAGATCGGAACGGCGTTTCGCAACAACCAGTTCATCTACCGCGGCACTTTCGAGCAGGCGCGGCGGGGACGGCTGAGCGGTCGTTTCGGGTTCTGGGGCATCGATCGTGAATATGACGTGGCGGGCGAGGAGGCTCTATCGCCTCCGGTCAGCCAGAACGGGTTTGCGCTCTTCGCACTGGAAGAGCTCGACTTTGAACGAGTGCGCTTTCAGCTTGGCGGACGCTTGGAGACCCAACGCTACGACCCGGCGTTCGGCATGCGCGGCCCCGAACGCAATGGCCACGACGACCATGACGACCATGACGATCATGATGATGACCACGACGAGGGCGTCCCAGACGCCGTGCGACGCACCTTCACGGGCGCTTCGGCGGCGGCGGGGATGCACGCCGGCTTGTGGCGGGGCGGGGCGTTCGTGGCCAACTATGCGCACAGCTACCGCGCGCCGGCCCTGGAAGAGCTCTACAACTACGGTCCGCACGTCGGCAATCTTGCCTTCGAGATTGGCAATCCCGGCCTGCGAGCGGAGCGCGGCAATGGAGTCGACCTGTCCGTGCGCCATGGTGAAGGGCGCGTGCGAGGGGGTGTGAACCTTTTCTACTACGACTTGAACAACTTCATCTTTCCGTTTGCGACCGGCGATCGAGACGGCGGCTTCCAAGTCATTGAATTTACTCAGCGCAATGCCCGGTACACCGGCGCTGAGGCGAACACCAGCTTCGGCGTCCATCGTGACCTGTGGCTG
>CAYOPA010000287.1:0-7252 GCA_964405625.1 uncultured Bryobacterales bacterium | reverse complement strand
CACTTGGTCGCGGGCGGGTTTGCCCTCGGCCGTCTCCAGAACCAACCGCGTCGCGCTGGGGGCGGCGATCGGCTGCGTTGTCACGTTAAGATTCACCGGGAACGACCTGTTGTCTCCCGCGAAGGGCGAGCCGGAAACAAAGACCGTGCCGCGGTTCGGGCCGTTCGCCAGTCCAGCCTGGTAGCCGCCCACGAGGCGATGGTTATGGACAAAGCGGAACGAGCCCTGCCCCGAGCTCGAAACTCGCAAAAAGTCTCCCGCCGTCGTCATCGTCGGCGACATTCCTTCGGGGGTGCGGAAATCGACGAAGTCGCTGGCCCCGGCCACCGGCGGCACGTAGAGATCGACTTCGGACGGGATGTCGCCGCCGACCAGCAGCGTGACCTCCAGATTCTGCGGCGCGTCGATGGCGCCGGCGGCTGTCACGCGCACGCGGCCGCGGTACTCGCCGGCTTCCAGGGAAGCGGCGTTGAAGCGGACGGCGACGCGGAAGCAGGTAATCGAGCCGTCGAACGAGCACGGAATGCCGGCGGCGACCTGCGGGGTCAGCCACGGCGCAAAGCTGCCGTTGGCTTCGACGGTCAGCGAACCGCTGCCGGCGTTGAACGCCTCAAAGAAGAGGTCCGTGGGGCCATTCGTGCCCGTCGGCGCCCAGATCGGCCTGGTGAGGTTGGCCGGGATGCGGAGCTCCAGGCGCGGCTGCGCGGCAAGCGCGCCGGCCCCGAGTAGACAGGTGATGCTAACAAGTAGTGCTTTTCGGATCATGCGTAAACCTTCGGCTGAAGCCGGACGCGGCGGGGGCGGGTTTCTCCATTCTAAACCAACCCGACGGAAGCGATGGGATGGAGCCGTACTTCGCTAGAATCCGTACATCGTAAAGAATCCATAAACTCCCGGGCGGATTTGGCTGCGTGTGGCAAAGTAGAGAAAAGCTTTGCCGGTCGCGACGCCATCGCGGCTGCGAGGTTGGCTTCGTCGCAAGCTCCTCGTCAGGCTCTGCGCGCCGTTGTTTCCGGCCCTGCCCCGGCTGCTTGCCGTGGGCGCGGAGAATGCGGTCTATCGCGGAGGATCGCTGGAAATCCCCTCCCCGCCGGTGAGCGGACGGGTTTCCGCTCAGGGCGAACAGGCGTTCCTGTTTCGCTACGACGGCGGAGAGTTCCGCATCCCCTACGACAGCGTCAACTTGCTTGAGTACGGGCAAAAGGCCGGCCGCCGGCTGGCGCTGGCCATCGCGGTCTCTCCGCTGTTCCTGCTTTCCAAGCGCCACCGCCATTTCCTCACCGTGGGATTTATCGACGAACGCGAGCAGCAGCAGGCGGCCGTGTTTGAGCTCGGCAAGAAGATTGTGCGGGGCACGCTGGCGGGCCTGGAAGCCCGCACGGGCCGGCTCGTGGACTACGAGAACGAAGAGGCGCGCACGGCCGCGCGGCGGTGAGGCCGCTGGAGAGGAGGACAATCATGCGGATCGCAAGCCTGTCGCTGCTGGTCACGCTGCTGGCTTTCGCGCCGGGAATTTGCGCGAAGGATCCGCCGCCCAACCCGGAACGCATCCTGTTGAAGCTGCTTGAAGTCCGCACGCTCTACATCGAGCCGCTGCAAGGGGAGGGGGCCGGGCCGCTGCGCGACATGTTAATCTCCTCGCTGCAAAAGACCGGGCTGTTCGCGCTCACCGAGAATCCCGACTCCGCCGACGCCTACCTACGCGGCTCGGGCGAGGATCTGATCTATCAAGAGCTGGAACGCCGTCGGGCCGGCATTCAGGCCCGCGGGGCGGCCGCGTCCAGTCGCCGCGAATCCGGCGAGTCGAGCTTCAACTCCGCCAGCTTCGGCGTTGGCGACAACGAGGACACGTCCATTCGAGAGCGCCGCCATGAGGCCCTCGCCTCGGTTCGGATTGTGCTGCCCGGCGGCGAGATCGTCTGGTCAACCACCCAGGAAAGCAACGGCGCGAAGTACAGGGGATCGGCCCATGATGTGGCCGAAAAGGTCTCCGACGACTTGCTGCGCGCCTATCGGAAGGCTGAAAAGTTGGCAAGCACGACGCCGTAGGGGCGACCGGAAGGTCGCCCCTAACCTGTCGAGGTTGATCCAAGGGCCTCGACCTGGGGGTCGAGGCGGCAGGCGTGGGCGCCTGCGCCACGAATCCGCCGAGGGACTATGAAAAATGTAAAATCTCAGGCCGCCTTGTCCGCCGCCGGCTCGGCCTCGCCCAGCAGCACCTGCCGGGCCTTCTCAATGAAGGGATCCTTGTAGTCATCGCTGCGTTGGTCGGGGTTGCGGTACATCCGCAACTGCGCCGGCTCCAAGGGATAGCTCGGCTCGACGCCGTCGGAGTGCACGGGCTTGCCGTTGGGGCGATGGTACTTGGCGATCGAGAGAATCAGCGCGGCGCCGTCTTCCAGCTCAATGGTCTCCTGTTGCGCCGCCAGCCCGTAGGTGGTCTCGCCGACGAGCTCCGCGCGCCCGCTGTCCAGCAGCGCGGCCGCGGCAATCTCGGCGGCCCCCGAAGCCGGGCGGTCCACCAAAATGGTCAACGGCAGCTCGGTGATCGCCGAGCCCTCGGGCGATCTAAATTCCTTCTTCGGGAATTTTTGGCCGCTTAACGAACCCAGCTCCTTGTTCGAAACAAAAAGCTCAGCCAGCCGAAAGCCCAACTGCGGATCGCCGATGGCGTTCTCGCGAAGATCCAGAATCAGTCCCTTGGCGCCGGCCGCTTCGAGCTTGCGAACCTCGGCGGCGACATCCGCCACGCTCTTCCGCGAGGTTGACTTCATCGTAATCAGGCCCAGATTGTCTTCCACCATCCGCGAGCTCACCGGCGGAAATGCAATTTCGGTACGTTCGAGGGTGAGCTCCCTCGGATCAAGGGACTCGCCGCGCGAAGCCCGCACCAGTAGCTTCACGGATGTGCCGGGTTCACCGCTCAGGCGGGCGTACAGCAGAGCGGGCGGCATTAGCCGGGCGCCGAAGTCGTCGACCGCCTCAATCAGGTCGCCCGGCTCAATGCCGGCCTTGGCCGCCGCCGATCCAGGCAAGACCGCGAGCACGGCCGTGTACATGCCCCGCTTGTGCACAAACAACCCGGTAGCCCAGCCGCGTCCGGCGTCCTGGAAACCCAGCCGCTTTTTGTATTCAACGTACTGTTCCGCCGAAAGGTAGCTCGACATCGGGTCCAGATACTCGACCAACCCCTGTAGCGCGCCGTGCGTCACCTGCTGAATATCGGGCTCTTCCACGTAGTCGCTCTTGATGCGCGCCAACACCTCCGTGTAAACCGACAGGGGCTTATAGGCGCCATCGGATTTCTCCTCGCTGCGGCCGATAACGGCACCCACGACGAGCATGATGGTGAGCAGCATCGAGCTGAAAACGACGCTGGCTTTGACGCGAGAGCTCATAGGTAAATTCCGACTCCTGGGACAGACCCAACTCCGGGGGCCGATGGCCTGGGCCTTATCATACTACGTCGCCGCAACGGACCCGGTTGCCGCGCCGACCTGTTCCAGTAGGAAATCCAATGCGCCCGGCGCGTCGAGCCGCTCCCGCCAAAGCTGGAAGAATCGCCTTCGCAGCGCCATCTGCCGGGCCTCGATAGCAACTCGGGCCTCGGCCTCTTCCACGGGCAGCAGCCGCAGCGTGGCGGCGCAGTCTTGAATCTCGCCCAGCAAAGTCTGCATGCTGCTGAGCTCCAGCGCCACCGCCTCGGCGTCCGGGCCCAGCGCGGGCAGATAGACATCCACCGCGTAGCGTGCCTTTTTGGCGGCGATGCGCAAGCGGTGCAGCTCGGGCGGGCCAGCCTGCTCCGCCACCGCCCGGCGGGCTTGCTCGAAGAGCTCCGTAATGCGGCGGCCCAGCTCGTCGGCGCCAAGGGCGCGAACGTCGCGCGCATCCGTCTTGACGGTGCGGGCGACACGGCGAACCCGGCGCACTAACTTCCGTACGCGGCGCTTCTTCAGCCACTCCAGCAGGACGCGGACCCGTTTCCGCCGGCTCCGCTTCAGGCTCGGATCAGGCTGGGAATGCTCGCGGCGCAGCTCAAGCGCGATGTCGAGATCGCGCACCTCGCCGCTGAGTTGGAACAGCCTCCGCAGTCGCTTCTCCAGCGCCCGGACGCCGCGAGCACGAAAGACCGTGGAGAAAGCGCGGAGACAGGCCCGCAACCGGCGGATTGCCACGCGCAGATCATGGACGGCGCCGGGATCCGGCCGATCGCGCACCCGCAGCATCCGCGCGCGCAGAATCTCCCCGCGCTCGGCCAGCGCGTGGGCGGCAAAGGAATCCACTCGAAGATGTTGCCGGTGGGGCACAGCCAACTCCGCCCTTAGTTTACTCCGCGCTGCGTGCAAAGGAGCGCCGCCCGCCGGGTCGGCTTTCGAGCCGACCTTCCGTGCCAATTCCATGGGCCTCGACCTGGGGGTCGAGGCGGCAGGCGTGGGCGCCTGCGCCACCATCGGTCGCGGGCTTGAACGACATCCCGAAGCGAACATTCTAGACTGGAAGTTGAGCTTCGATCTCCTAGTCTTCGACCTCGATGGCACGCTCATCGACTCCGCCCGCGACCTGGCCGAATCGGTCAACGCCGTCCTGCGGGAGATGGACCGTCCCGAGTTGCCGCACGAAACCGTCTACGGCTATGTCGGCGATGGCGCGCCCATGCTGATCCGGCGGGCCTTGGGAGCCGCGGCCGACGACGCCTCGGTCGAGCGCGGTTTGGCGTTCTTCCTCCACTACTATTCCGAGCACCTGCTCGACCACACCAGCCTCTACGCCGGCGTACGGGAATCGCTGGACGAGTGGACCGGGCAGGGTCGTGCGCTCGCCGTCCTGACGAACAAGCCGATCGGCGCGACGCGACGGATCGTGGCCGGGTTGGGGCTTGAAGGACGCTTCGAGCGGATCTACGGCGGCAATAGCTTCGAGACCAAGAAGCCCGACCCGGAGGGCCTGACGCGCATCATGAATGAGCTCGGTTTCGCGCCCGATCGGACGCTGATGGTGGGCGACAGCTCCGTGGATATTCTGACCGCCCGCAACGCCCGAGCGACTTCCGCGGGGGTCACCTACGGTTTGCGGCCCGAAAGCTTGGTCGAGCACCCCCCGGACCTGCTCGTCGACTCCATGCCCCAGCTCGCCGACCTCATCCGCCGTCCGGCTGAGTAGCGGCTCACGGGCTCACAGCCCCAATTCGCCGCGAATGCGTTCAGCCAGCGCGCGCGCCCCGCTGACCAGGACCGGCTCGATTTCACTCGACTCCAGCAGCCCCCGCGTCTCCTCGGCGAGACCGTCGTGGGCGACCACCGTCAACTTGCCCAGAGTCTGGCGCAGGCGGCCGAATACGAAGCACAGCCGGGCCGCCTCGGAGGCCTCGTCGCGGGAGCCGAGAGCGTGCAGCGCCCGCTCCGCCGAGCCATCCGACGGCTGATAACCGAAATCGAACGTGAACACGAGCTTGCCGGGACCGTAGGACCGCGGCCTATCGCGCTGCACGCCGTGACCGTTAAGGAAGAGCCGCTCGTCTTCAAGGGCCCGCTCCAGCGCCAACCGCACGGCCCGGCGGCTGCCCGGCGCGGGAGCCCGCGGCTCCTCTCCGTCGCCCTCGGTTAGCCCTCGCGGAGCCACGTAGGTCGCCACCAACCGGTCCATCTCAACAGCCGGATCGCCCCCGTCGAACGCCAGCTCCGCGGACAGATCCAGAGTGTTGGATAGATTGCCGCGTAGCTCGTTGAAGTACTCGGTAAAGCCTTCGCCGAACAGCCGGCGCTCTTCGAGCTCATCGCGCAACATCTCCAGGTACGGCATTTCAACGGCAGGGTGGCAGCGCAGGCGGCTCAAGTCCGGCGTGAAGCGGGCGTCGAGCACGCGGCCGTCTTCGCCAAACAGCACAACCCCGATGTTGTAATGCTCGTCGGAGACGGGCAGGGGCCGGCATTGCAGCAACTGGAAGCGATAGCTGCGCGGGGCAGGCATGGCGGTCGGCGTCTTCGCGCTCATCGCGTTGTCCCCCGGGCGGCCGCGAGAGACCAGTTCGGAAACGGATCGCGGTCGGCCCGCTTGCTGTCGGCCAGCAGGTCCGCCACGCCGTTGCGTCGATTGTATAGCTTTTCGAGCAGCGCTTCCAGCCGGTCCCACTCGCCTCCATGCCATTCGACCGGAATTTGCTTGTAGGCGTCGTCAAGAGCGTCAGTCGAGAGGTTGCGGATGCGGCTGATCCACGGCTCGAAATTCTCGTAGCCGGTGACGTTCTGGTATACCTCGCGGCGGGTGTAGAGGCCCATCTCCGGGGAGTCGGAAAAATCCCAGTGCTGGGCGTTGAACGCGAAACCGTGGTCAATCATGCTGGCCACGTAGACCAGCGACCGCGGGCGAATCAGCTTGCCTTCGGCGTCAACAGCGTCCATTGGCAGCCACTTCCGCGCCTGATCCCGAAAGAAGATCGCCTGGCGACCGTCGGCGTTGCTGACCCATTTGTCAAAGCAAACCATGCCCCAAAAAGATTCCAGGTTGGCCGTCAGTCGCAACAGCGACAGCGGCACGTAGTCATAAACGGCCTGACGGGTGGGATCGACCGGATAGCGCGACCCGAAATGCAGCCCCGGCTCGCAACGCACGACCCGCGAGGCACACTCCATCTCCAGATCGGGGCAGCGCTCGATGAGCGACGGCGAGACCTCGACGATGGACCAGCCTGGGGTGGGCAGCCCAAGCCTGTCGAGCAAAACGTAGCAGATGAGCTCGTTGACGAGGACCCGCGCATGTTGCGGGTTGTTCCGGAACTTGACGACGTAATAGCAATCGTCGTCAGCCAATAACAGATGCGAATTGGCTCCGCCACGCATCCGCCGGACGTGCTGTCGCGCGCGAACAGTCACCGTCTGTCAGCCTGAGCTTCGGCTCCAGTATACGGCGCCCTGGCGTTCCCGAGCCGATCTCATCCAAAACGGGCGACGCGCTCGTGGCGCGGGCGCTTGCGGCTGCTTTCCGCTTAAGCCGCCGAGCGCTTAAGCTGGCCGCAGGCCGCAAAGATGTCCCGGCCGCGCGGTCTTCTCACCAGGCACGGCAGCGACCGCTCGACGATCTGCCGGAAGCTTTCCACCCGCTCCGGCAACGGCGTCTGGAAGTCGATGCCGGGGCCGGGGTTGAGCGGGATGAGGTTGACCTTGGCCCTGAGCTGACCCAGCAACGAGACCACGCGATGGGCGGAGTTTTGTCGATGAAGCACTCTCTTTCCTTTAGCTGTTGGCCGATTGCGGTC
>CAYOPA010000286.1:0-7270 GCA_964405625.1 uncultured Bryobacterales bacterium | reverse complement strand
CCGAGCTGCTGCTGGCCGACCTCGCCTCCGTCGAGAAGCTGCTGGACAAGGCCGCGAAGCAGGCCAAGGCCGGCAAGAAGGAGGATACGGCCCGCCGTGATCTGCTGCAGAAACTCCGCGACCATCTCGACGCCGGCAATCCGGCCCGGACTTTCAGCGTGCCCGACGAACACCGTGGCGCAATTGCCGAGCTGTTTTTGCTGACTGCGAAACCGGTGATGTATGTGGCCAATGTGGATGAGCAGGGTCTGCGCGGCAACCGCTTCGTGACGACGGTGGAGGAGTTTGCCGCCCGTGATGGCGCCGAGGTGGTGGTGGTGTGTGCCGCCATCGAGGCCGAGATCGCGCAGCTGGAGGACGCTGACAGGCAGGCCTTCCTGGAGGACCTGGGGCTCACGGAGCCCGGCCTCAACCGCGTGGTCCGCGCCGGCTACCGCCTGCTCGGGCTGCAGACCTACTTCACCGCCGGTCCGAAGGAGGTCCGTGCCTGGACGGTGCATGCGGGCGACACGGCGCCCCAGGCCGCGGGCGTGATCCACACCGACTTCGAGAAGGGCTTCATTCGCGCCGAGGTGATTGCCTTCAGTGACTACCTCACTGGCAAGGGCGAGCAGGGGGCCAAGGAGGCCGGTCGCCTGCGCCTGGAGGGCAAGGAGTACGTGATGCAGGAAGGCGACGTCGTACACTTCCGCTTCAACGTCTAGTATCCGCCCATGGGCGGCAGCGAATCAGCCGGGGCGCCGGTCATGGTGTTCGGCGCCGATACCGACCCGGGCTACCGGCTCTCGCAGCTTGCCCGACGGGCGGGTGTCAGCGTGATCGCGGTACTCCGGCAGCCCACAGACAGTGGACTGCTGGCCCGACTGGGCGCCGAGGTGGCGGTGGCCGACCCCGTCAACCGGGTGGCGGTGGACGGCGTGTTCCAGCGCCCGGATGCCGGACAACTGCGCGTGGTCTGCTTCATCGGCGGCTCGTCCCAGCAGAACAGCCAGGGCAACATCAATGTGATCGATGCCGCGGCCAGCGCCGGCGTGCAGCGCTTCGTGCTGACCACGTCCATCGGCTGTGGTGACAGTGCGGTGGTCCTCGACCCCTTCGTCAAGGCCTTCGCCGGCAAGTCCATCCGCGCCAAGGACTGGGCCGAAAAGCACCTGCGGGTCACCGGCCTTGCCTGGAGCATCGTGCGTTCCGGTGGCATGACGCTGAGACCGGGTCGGGGCGGGCCGATCGCGGTGGAAAGTCCCCACGTGGTGGGCTACATCAACCGGACGGATCTCGGCGACGTGGTCTGGCAGGTGCTGAACAGCCGCCGGGCCGTTGGCCGCGTCTATGCCGCGGTGGATCGCGCCCGGGCCATACACATGAATGGCGACCCGGTGGAACCGGCAAATCTGCAGGATCCGCCGCCTGGCGCGGATTGACACTGCCGGGACACCCCCGGACAATTCCGCCCCCGCGTGGTGATGTAGCTCAGTTGGTTAGAGCGCGGCACTCATAATGCTGAGGTCGGTAGTTCAACTCTACCCATCACCACCATCTAATCAGTCACTTACGATGCCGCGGTATTCAGCCCGATTTCCGTAAGTGCACGGTAAGTGCAACTGCAATCGAGGTTTAGGTCTGACCAACCGAGTAACGGGTCCACGCAGGCGCCGGCGGGTCGAAGTGACCCCGGCGTGGTGGGAAGACGGCTAGCGCAGGCCAGCCGGGAGGCCGTGGCGGACGGGACCCGCGGCTGGCAAGGCTCAGCTTGGGCGGTGGTCAAACCACCTCTCCCGCCTTTCGTGGACGCCTAAGTTGTTTGACCCAAGGACTGGTTTGACAACCGGGCATCGCGTGCTAGGGTCGGGTAGCCTCGAACTGTCCCTTGTGAATAGCGGAGGTGCCTCGTGCCCAGAGCCGGCTATTTGCCCGTCGGCCTGCTGAGCGAAGTTACTGCCGTCCGGCCGCTGGCTACGTTCTGGTTGCTGATAGCTGTTGTCGTGATGCAGACGGCACGGCACCGGAGATCTTGAAGATGCACGCAAGAATTCTGGTCGTGACCGCCGCGCTAGCAATCATGCCAGCCCCGGCTTGGCCGCAGCTCGGGGGTGCTCCGGCCTCGACGGAGCCGGATCGCAATCAGGTCGGTGAGCCGGTCACGGTTGCCGCGAAAGATCTTCAGGATGTCCTGGCGCGAGTCAACGCTCTGATCGACCCGGCTACCCTTGAGGAACTCGCGGCCCCGTCGCGGTCAGCAGGCGGTCTGTCGATGGGTGGTGGTGTTGGGGTGGGTTCACAGACGCGAACGCGCGAAGACGGCGTCAAACTCACAATCATGTCGGCGCAGAGGGGCCAGGACTCGCCACCGGCCAATGTTGGCGTCTGGCATGGCACCGGGAAAGACAGCAATGCTGGCGGACTTGCCGCCCTGCTCGGCGGCAGCCCGGGCAAGCTGGTGCTGCGGTTGCACGATCCGTCTGCCGACGCGGCGCCGTTCGGTTTTCGCCGGGTGCGTCTCTTCACCGATGGCATCGAAGAGGAATACGTCGTTGACGACGGCCGGTGGGTCATGCGTCAGTATGAAAATGCCGAGCGATAACCGCGCTCAAGTCACGGTCTCGCGCCCAGTCCGCCATCGTGACAATCCCGGCCAGGTTCAGTTGGCTGGCTGTTGTCCGCTTACGCTACTTGGATGGGAGGCGGTTCTGCGGTGGGTCATCCAGTTTGCACGGCATGAGCGTGATCCCCCGACCGACGGGATGAGTTGACTTGACGGCGAGGCTCCTGGCGTCCAGCTTGAACAGATCGTAGGCGCCGCCAAAGCTGACTCTGCCGGTCGGACCGCTACCATAGATGCTGTCGCCCTCGACGTACTCACGAGAAGACACTGCATTTTGGCCGGCGTCAAAACGCACTGCCTCATAGCCTTTCTCATCGAACAGGTAGACGAAGTCGCGGGATCCCGGCCGGCCGCAAATACAGTTGCGATCGGCTCTCTCTTTGCATGCCCAGCGCCTCAGTTCGATCAGTTTCTTGCCGTCGACCGTGTTCTGGCACGTGATGGATGGGATTCGTATGAGTCCAAACGAGAGGTAGCCTTCAGCCGATGTCTGGTCGGGATAAAGGCCGTTGCAATAGACGAGGGCATGGCCGGGATCGGTGACGTCAACGGGTGGCACCTCCCCCGAGGCGCGCCGCGCTTCCAATCGGGCCTTGAATATCTGCAGCGGCGTCGGGCCCAGGTCGACAGGCTCTGCAGCCTGGGCCGGCGGTCGTGGTGGAGCAGAACCGCAGGACGCACTGAGAATCGCCAGCGCGGCCGTCATCAGGACCACGATCACCTTGATGCTCACGAAGTACTCCTCCCTCTGATCTCGGGCCGGCCCGTGGCTGCTTGCGAGAATTTCACCCGAGGGGCGGCGAGGCCTAGTCACAGATGTGTTTTGGGGACTTCTGCTCCGCCGCGTCCTTCGGGAAGAATTGCCCCGGCATCACCATCGCCTGTAAACCCTCACCGCACTTGCGCATCTTCTGCAAATCCGGATCCCTGCTCATCTCGATGCCGTAGGCGATGGCCTTGTCCTGCTCGCCAGTGCGGTCACCCGCGGCACAGAGGCGCTTTACATCCGCTTCCATTTCGTTCGCCTGCGCCTGAAGGCGTTCGAGCGCCTTCAGGTCGACGGTGGCGAAGCACTTCTGCATCATCTCGGGTGTCATTCCGGGCTGCTGAGCCCAGGCGGTGGCAGCGACGATGAGCGTGAGAACCGCGAAAAGCGTCTTCATGGGTAAACCCCTGTGCGCGCGGCGACTTGGTTCATTCTGACTGGATCACCCGGTGGGTCAAGTATCGGGATCGTCAGGCCGGCTGCCACTCCTGCAGCTAACCAGGAGAGCTGGAATCACCACCTCGCTCAACAGGAATAGTCTGAGCATCCGAAGATCTCCCGGCCGCCAGCCCTGGCGTCGTCGTGAAGGCGAAACCGTCCAGATACAGTCTATCTCTGCCTCCCGAGGCGCGGTTGGCAGTTCTTCAGGGGTTCGTCGACAGTGCTGTCGAGCTGGGCGGCGCGGGAGCGGTTTGCAGCGCACCAGTCCGGACTCCTCGGGGCGATAGGCGGGGCCGCGGGTCGACGCGAGGAATGCGGACTCCGTTCATTGGGTGTTTGCAATGCCCGGCCCTCCCACGGCCCGTGGTTTTCCGCGTAGCTTGACACGCCCGGGCCATCGCCGCATCCTTCGGCCATAAGAACCAAAACGGTCGATGCCGACCCTCCCTGGATTCATGACCGGAGGCGAAGAAACCGTGAAGATTGCAAGGACACCCGACCACTTCCGCCCCCGCGCAAGGGTTTCGGCCCTGGTAACCATTCTCACCTTGGCCCTCGGTACCGGGTGGATGACCGTCGGCCATGCTGCTTCACTGAACTACACCGGGCAACTGGAGTTGATCGTCACCGACACGGGCGGCGGGCGCTATGCGGGTAGCCCGCCTGGTCGCGTGTTCAACATCAGCTTCAACTATGGCCTGGAGTCGGAGGCCACGACTGACCCGGCGAGTCCCGGCGACTACGACTTCCCCATACCGCCGTTCGGCGCGTCCATCACTGATGGCACGATCGTGACCGCAGGATCACCGACGCCTGCCGGGATCGTTCAGGTATCCGTTGTTGACGGCCAGGTACTTGATGCGGAAAACGCGTCACTGGTCAACGCTCTGCTAGGCACGTCGCTGTCCGCTGGCGCGACCCTGGATTTGTCCGACATCGATACCCAGTCAGTTCCTGAGGTCGGTGGCCAGATCGTGTTCGGGCTGGCATTCCTGTCACTGGATGCCATGGCCTTTACGGGGCTCGATTTCGGGAATTTCGGCCCGGAGTCGGGCAGTTACGATCACGCATTTTTCTTCATCGCCGAAGAGAACGCCAACGGCGACGTTGTGTACGAGGGCTACGGAAGAGCAACCGTAGTCCCCCTCCCCGCGGGCGGGTGGTTGCTCGGTACGGGCGTGATTGCCCTGGTCGCCCGCAACCGCATTCGCCGTCGCGCGCGCTAGACCGTTGCTGGTCAGACTCATCCCGACATTGCTGCTGTCGATGTTGGCAGCGCCTAACGGCATTGCGCAGGCGCCGGAACCGGCGTCAGCCCCGTCATTGGGAGAGATCGACGAAATCACCGTAATGCCCGTCGCCTTCCCTGCGGTGCAGACTCCGGAAGACCGTCGTGATCGGCTGCCGGGCGTGTATGGCGATGTTGATGAGTACGTCTACAAGGGCCTGATGCGAAAACTGGCGATGAAGGGCTATGTGCTTGCGAAACCCCGCGGCTGGGAACGGCCGGAGACCTGGAGTGCAGAATCGCTGCGCGAGCGGAGCACGGGCGAGCTGGCCGCGTTGCTGCCGGCCGATGTGAGTTTCGCGGTATTTCTGCTGGTCGAACAGCTGGTGGCCTCGAAGCAGGTGGTGCGCTCTTCGGCATCGACCAGCGTCGCCGCGCTCATCGTTCATCGGCCCACCGCGACCGTAGTCTGGGCCAACAGCTCGCGAAGCACGACATCGGAGAACGTGCTCAGCAGCGCCTTCATCATGTGGCTAACGCCGGATCGTCACATGGCGGTCGAGAAGGCCTTCGCAACCTTGTTCACGAGTCTGCCGGATGCCGACGCGGACTCATCACTGCAAGGGGGCCGGCCATGAGATCCATGGCGTCTGCAGCGCTGAAGCGACGACTCGCTGTGGCGCTCGCAGTGCTGACGATAGCGGGCTGCGCCATTTCGAGTGAGGGACTGGCGCCGGAGGTGGCCGTCGCGGCCACGCGACGCATCGACAGGACCGTGAAGGTGATGCCCGTCGAAGGGGGGCGGGCTTCCACATTCGGGCGCGAAGCGTACATCACGAATGAGCAGTACTTTTCGGCCCTGCGCAAGACGGTCGCGGACTCCGGTGTGTTCGCGCGCGTGATCGAGTCGGGTCGTGCCGATCTCGATCTGCATAGCGAGATCGTAGCCATCACGACCGAGGCGGGCGTGAGTCCGACTTACGCGATCGTCGTGCAATACTGGCTCGTCGATCCCGCGAGTGGACAGGAAGTCTGGCGCAAGGGTATCAACACCCGCCACCACGTCGGGTGGAACGAGGCGTTCGCGGGCGGCACTCGCATCATTATGGCAGTCGAAGGGGCGACGCAGAAGAATCTGACGCAGCTCATCAAGGCGCTCGCGACCTCGGATCTGCGCTGATGCTGGCGGCACACAGAGGTGGCCCCGCTTTCCTGAACAGTTTTCGCGGTGCGGATAAGTGGAGCCCTGCGGTTTCCGTGGCGCCGCACCCATGCCCCGGAAGATACCGGCTACCGCACCGCGGGCCATCGGGCCGTTGGACATAATCCGACGGACCAAGGGCTCGACGGTGTCTGACGCAAGGAAATGGGCACGCATCGGGCGTTGACGTATAACGTTATCCATTATATCGTCAGGCCGTGATCAAGAGCTTCCGCTGTCCCGATACGCAGGCGCTGTTCGAGACCGGCAAGTCGAGACGCTTCGGGTCGATCCTGAAGGTCGCGACACGGAAGCTGACACAGCTGGAGGCGGCGGTAACCCTCGAGTTCCTGGCATCGCCGCCAGGTAACAAGCTGGAAGCCCTGAAGGGCGACAGGAAGGGGCAGCACAGCATTCGCATCAACGACCAGTGGCGGATCTGTTTTCGCTGGACGGCCGCAGGGCCTGAGGCTGTGGAGATCGTGGATTATCACTGAAGGAGGCGTTATGGCTGGCAGGAAGAATGGCATGCGGCCGGTACATCCCGGCGAGGTGTTGCGGGAGGATTTCCTGATTCCCTCGGGGCTGAGTGCGAGTGCTCTTGCCAAGGCGCTACGGGTGCCGCCGCCACGGATCAACGATGTGGTGCTTGGCCGTCGCGGGATCAGCGCCGACACTGCCATGCGGCTCGCCCGCTATTTTGGCGGTGATGCCCATTCCTGGCTAAATCTACAGGCGATCTACGATCTGCGTGTTGCCGAAATGGCGAATGCCAGGAAGATCGAGCGGGAGGTCATGCCGATCACGGTGTAGAGGAGTGTCCTCGGACTGCTGGGTGCCGGCAGCAACCAGAGACTCAGGGCTGGAGACTGTGGGGATTTTGTGGGGAATCCCGATTACTCCCTATTACCGTAAATGACGTGCCAACGGGCGCCAGCCGATTTCATGGTTTACGAATCAATAACCTGGAACGGCCCGGTCGCCCTCATAATGCTGAGGTCGGTAGTTCAACTCTACCCATCACCACCATTC
>CAYOPA010000285.1:0-7294 GCA_964405625.1 uncultured Bryobacterales bacterium | reverse complement strand
GGAGGGGATCGTTCTACTTTGCTCTCAGGGGGATCTTTTCACGTTGCGCCGACACCGCAAGGCGACCTTATTGCCAACCCTCCCGCAATCAACCTACAATCGCGAAACCATGTCGCCCAAAACCGGACTGCTCTTGCTGACCCTCGCCCCCGGCCTGCTCTCGGCCCAGCGCTCCATCTCCGTCGAGGACTGGGGCGCCATCCCCACCGGCGAGTTGGTGCAACTCTACAAGCTGGTCAACGCCGGCGGCGCTTCAGCGAGGATCGCCACCTACGGCGGCGCGCTCGTCTCACTGGAGATGCCCGACGAAATCGGCCGCATGGGCGACGTGACCCTGGGGTTTGACACGCTTGAAGACTATCTCGCCGTCCGGCCCTACATCGGAGCGCTGATCGGCCGCTATGGCAACCGCATCGCCAACGCCCGCTTCTCCCTCGAAGGCCGCATCTATACGCTGGCCGCCAACAACGGCCCCAACGCCCTCCACGGCGGGACGCGCGGCTTCGACAAGCACGTCTGGGCGGCCGCGCCGTTCGATGGCCCCGATGGCGTGGGGCTCGTTCTGCGCCACATCAGCCCCGACGGCGACGAGGGTTTTCCGGGAACGCTGGCCGTCGAGGTCCGCTACACGCTGACCGACTCCAACGCCCTGCGCATTGAATACCAAGCCACCACGGACGCGCCGACTGTCGTCAACCTCACCAACCACGCATACTTCAACCTCAAGGACGCCGGCCGCACCAGCGTCGTCGACCACGTCTTGCAAGTGGAAGCCGACCACTACAACCCAGTGGACTCGACGCTGATTCCCACCGGCGGGCCGGCTCCGGTGCAAGGGACGCCGTTCGATTTTCGGGAGCCGCACGCGATCGGCGAGCGCATCGACGCCAACGACGAGCAGATTCGCCGGGGCGGCGGCTACGATCACAACTTCATATTGCGGCGGCGCACGAAGGACGGACTGGAGCGAGCGGCGGTGCTGTCGGATCCAACCACGGGCCGCGTGATGGAGGCCTGGACCACCGAGCCGGGCGTGCAGGTCTATTCGGGCAATTTTTTGGATGGGTCGGACAAGGGCAAGGGCGGGACGGCGTACCAACGCCGCGCGGCGGTGTGCTTGGAGACGCAGCACTTCCCGGACTCGCCCAATCAGCCGGAGTTTCCCTCCACGGCGCTGTATCCGGGGCAGACCTACCGTTCCACGACGGAGTACCGCTTCTCGACCCGCTAGAAGCCGCTCGTGGCGCGGGCTTTGACGAAGCCCGCGGAGTCGGTTGTACCCTAACCCTTTCGGCGTCGCAGGTAGCCAACTCCCAGCGCCAACGCCAACAGGCTTAACGTGGACGGCTCGGGAATGGGATCGATGTTGGAATCGACCTCCGCCAGGAAGTTCGCCCCGAAATAGCCTTCGGATGCAAAGGCGCGCAGAACTGACGGAAAGGCCAAGCTGGTTTCGGAGAACGGGCTCTGCACGGCAGCTCCCAGCGTCAAGCCCGGCATGGTGACGGAACCCGAAAGGGCAAACAGGAACTCATCGGTGGAATCGGCCGCGCCGAAGGCGCCAATCGCATAATCCCCGGGCCCCAACACAAACGGCGTCACCGCCACAAAGCGAAAACCGTCAAGCAGCGCCGCCGAGGTTCCAGCCGGAACAACTGCCGAGCCCTGCAAGACTCCCACTGACGTCCAGATCCCGATGCCGTGGTCATTAGCCAGACCGTCCCCGTCGGCGTCGAAGAAGCCAAGGTCGGTCACCGAAATCGTCGAAGACAACGAAAACTGCCATCCGAGAGTTGTGTCGGCGTTCCAAGCCGCGTTCTGTAGACCGCCCGATCCCGGCGTCACGGCAATCGTGGAACCCGCGCAGACAGCCGCGGCGAGAGCCAAATAGAGAGGTAGTGTAGAGAAGAACTTCACGAATATCTCCAAGTCACTGTGTTGAGCTAAGGACGAACGAGCCTCCGACCTTAGCCGACGAGGACGATCAGCGAGCGAGAGCTACTGGGGCGCACCCGTGCCACAAGTCTGCTCCAACCGAGGCGAGATGTGCAATCCTTAGCGGGTTTTCGCCCGCCGTCGATATAGGTTGGTTGCCGGCGGCCGGCGCTGCGCGGCGGTCGGGAAAACTACCGCGGCGCGCAGTTTTGCTTGTCGTACAGCGACCCGATCGAGACCAGCTCGATTCCAAGGCGATTGATTTCGGCCTTCACCTCCGGGTCCGTCCAGGCCGCGAGCTCGGAGCTGCGGCGCAAGGCCCACTGCTCGCCGTCATTGCTATCGACCGCCCGCAGCTCGGGGATGTTGGCGGCCGGGTGGCCCACGTAGAGATACAATCCCGGAGTCAGCTTCCGCAAAGCCGCCAGCAGTCCCTGCTTCACGCCTGCGGGCGTGTCATCCGCCGTCGTCAGGCGAAAGCGTTGCTCCCCAAACATTTGCGCGCTGGAGATCCCCAGGCAGTATTCCTTCGCCAGTCGCTGCGTGATCGGCAGAATCTCCTCGCGGCAGGCCATGCCCATGTGGCAGTCCACGTAGTCCGGCTGTAGCCCAGCCGCGAGCGTCCGTTCGATCTGCGCTCGAAACTCGCGCTCCGCCTCGCCCAGATCGGGTTGATGCTCGGCCCAAGGCGAGTCGTCGGCGGCCCGGTCCGCCGGACGCGGGCGCCCATAGCCGAAGCCCCACATATAGCCGTCCGGCGCCACCAGGCTCGGCACGGCGGTGATCGGCGACACCGGCCGCCAGCGCAGCGTGTTCCACTCGCTCGTGAGCGTCAGGTGGACGCCCACGCTCCACTCCGGATGCTTTTTGACGATTCGTGCGGTCTCGGCGAACCAGGGCCCCGGCGCCAACAGGCTGGCGGAGGTCATCACGCCCTCCTCGAAGGCCCTCTCCAAGGCCATGTTGGAGGCGTGGCTGTAGCCGAAGTCATCGCCGCGGACGATGAGGCGGATCGGATCAGCCGCCGGGACTGCGGCGGCCGACAGGAGCAACAAGGCGGCAAGGCGGTTCACGCTGAAGAGATTACACCGCCGGTAATTTTTTCCCAGGTCCTGCGACCAAACTTCCCGCCCCAAAGTCCCTTTTAGTCTCCAATCGGCGCCCGAGGTGGCTGGAATTGTGATGGATTTGAGCCGCAAGTTGTTGGTTTAACGAATATACACGCCGGCGGAGCCACACGCTTCGTCGGTTTGGCCCCTAGGTTGCTTCCACGCTGGCGTGCGACGAGATCGGCTGAACAGGGAGGCGGTAGCGCAATGAATTCGATCCAACCCAAAGCTACATTGACGGCAACCGCCCCTGGCGGCGGCAAGGCTATTCAGGTTGGGCTCGCGCTCGTCGCGGTCTCAGCGCTGGCGCTGAATATCTACCTAGTCTCCAGGGTGAGCCACGTGGAGCGCGAGGGCGAGAGCCGCCGCGCGGGCCTCGAATCCGAGCTTCAGTCCCTGTACGAGCGGCTGGCCGCTCAGCAGGGCGCGCACGACCAGAAGCTGGCGGCTTTGCGCGCCGCGGTCGAGCAATCGTCGCGGACCTCCTACTCGCAGGCCTACAACGAGGCGCAGCGGCGCGCCGCCGGCGTTTCCAAGGAACTGACGGCTAAGCAGCGCGAGCAGCAGGAGATGTTCCTGACCGAGATCAGCGCGGTGCGTGAGGCCGCCTCCGCCGGTGTGAACGGCTTGAAGAAAGTGGAAGGCGACGTGGAAGGCGTAGCTTCCCAGGTCGATCAGACCCGCCGAGAGCTGGCGCAGGCTGAGGACCTGCTGCTCTCGACCCAAGACCAGCTTGCCGGAGTACACGGCCGCGTGGAGTCGCACGCCGAGGATCTAGCCCGGCTGCGTGGCAGTCTGGATCGTTCCGTCACGCATTTCACGCTCGACCAGAGCAAGGACCGCACCCGCGTGGATGACATTCAGGTCCGGCTCAAAGAGGCGGATTCGCGAAAGAATCGCTACACGGTCGAGATTTTGGCTGACGACCAAATCATCGTGAAAAAGAACAGTAACGCGAACGAACCGATTGAATTCTACGTGACAGGCGCTGACCGACCCTACGAGATCGTTGTAACCGACATCCAGAAGGGGCGGGTCAGCGGCTATTTGAGTAAGCCGAAGTTGACCGCGCTGGCGCGGCGTTGACTGACGGCGTAAAGTTTTGGGCCGGTCCCGGCAACGGGATGGCTCAGGCGGCGGGCGGGGCCTTTCGACACGGGCGCACGGAGGGTCCCGCCCCAGCCGACCAAAGGGTTTGTGAGTTTGAGGTTCGAGTGAGCTTGCTCGCCGACCTCAAAAGCGGAGCGGGTTTCCCAAGGTTCGGGCGCACCGAGGGGAACCCGCTCTCAAAGAATTGAGTTTGGACAGGGTGCAAACCCAGTCCAGACGGTGGGCGAGATTCTCCGTTCGGGCGCTCGGAGGATCTCGCCTGCCAGTCGATTTGGTTTGTCTGGCTTGAGTCCGGCGGTTCGCCGCTTGACTCAGAGGGAGGGGCGGAGCCGATTCGTTCGGGCGCACGCGTCGGCTCCGTCCCAACCGTATTTGGCCAGACCAGGCTTGGATGGGGCTGACGCTTCATCCAGACGGGCGAGGTCCTCCGATGTGGGCGCACGGAGGACCTCGTTCTTGTTTTGCGGCTTTGCCCGCGGAGGATGTCAGAATGGGGTCGATGACCCGCCGACGCTTCAGCGCCCTCTGCGCCGCCATCGCGGCCACGAGCTGCGGCGGCGACATTCAACCGGAATCAGCCGCCCCCATGCCCCTCGAAGATAAGGTTCAACAGTACGTCCCCTTCCGCCTGGAGGCGGATCTTTCCGGCCTGACTGACAACCAGCGCCTTATGTTGCCGCTGCTCATTGAAGCGGCCCAGCAGATGGACGCGCTGTTCTGGAAGCAGGCCTGGGGCGACAAACAGGCGCTGCTCGACCGGCTCGACGGCGCGGCCCGTCGCTTTGCGGAGATCAACTACGGCCCCTGGGACCGCCTGGGCGACAACCAGCCGTTCCTGCCTGACGTGGGCCCAAAGCCTGAAGGCGCCAACTTCTATCCGCACGACATGACGAAGGCCGAGTTTGAGGCTGCCGTCGCCGCCGCGTCCGACAACGGCGCCGCCCTCAAGGGCCTTTACACCGTCGTCGAGCGCGACGGCGCCGGCCTCGTCGCCCGGCCCTACAGCCAGGTCTACCGCGCCGAGCTCGAAATCGCTTCCGGCAAGCTCCGCGAAGCCGCCGCGCTGGCCGAGGACGCCGGCCTGCGCCGCTACCTGGAGATGCGCGCCGAAGCGCTGCTCAACGACCAGTACCAGCCGTCCGACATGGCCTGGATGGACATGAAATCCAACGTCATTGACGTGGTCATCGGCCCGATTGAAACCTACGAGGACCACCTCTACGGCTACAAGGCCGCGTTTGAGTGCTACGTGCTGCTCAAGGACATGGAGTGGAGCGGCCGGCTGGCCAAATACGCCGCGCTGCTGCCGGCCCTACAGCAAGGGCTGCCCGTGCCGCCCCAGTACAAACGGGAAGACCCCGGCGCCGACTCCGACCTCAACGCCTACGACGCCCTCTACTACGCCGGAGACTGCAACGCCGGCGCGAAAACCATCGCCATCAACCTGCCCAACGACGAGGAGGTGCAACTGGCCAAGGGCGCCCGCCGCTTGCAGCTCAAGAACGCCATGCGGGCCAAGTTTGAAAAGATCCTGCTGCCCATCGCCGACGAGCTGATCGTCGAAGACCAGCGCCGTCACGTCGATTTCGACGCCTTTTTCGCCAACACCATGTTCCATGAGGTCGCCCACGGCCTGGGAATCAAACAAACGGTCACCGGCAAGGGAACTGTCCGCGAGGCCATGAAGGAGAAAGGCTCGGCGCTGGAAGAGGGCAAGGCCGACATCCTCGGCCTTTACATGGTGACCAAGCTTAAGGAGATGGGCGAGCTCGGCGCCGACATCGACCTGACGGACAACTACGTCACCTTCATGGCCGGCATCTTCCGCTCCATCCGCTTCGGGGCCTCCAGCGCGCACGGCATCGCCAACCTGCTGCGCTTCAACTTCTTCGCTCAAGCCGGCGCCTTTTCGCGCGACCCAGCCTCGGGCAAATATCGCGTCGACGCCGGCGCGATGGCGGGCGCCGTGGAAGCCCTTTCGCGCAAGATTCTCACCCTGCAAGGCGACGGCGACTACGACGGCGCCTCCGCGTTCGTGGCCGAAATGGGCGTCATCGGCCCCGACTTGCAGGCTGACCTGAAGCGCCTGGAGACCGCCGGCATCCCGATCGACATCGTCTTCGAACAGGGCCCCGCCGTGCTGGGGCTCTAGCAGCGACTGGCCGGTACGCGCCGGCGCTCTTCTGCTACTATCTTCGGTGATCGTTATGAGCCGACCTGTCACCTTGTTCACCGGCCAATGGGCCGATTTACCTCTGGAAACTCTCGCCGAAAAGGCCGCTTCCTGGGGCTACGACGGCCTTGAGCTCGCCTGCTGGGGCGACCACATGGACGTCTTCCGCGCCGCCGAGGACCTCGACTACTGCGCCGCCCAGAAGGCGATCCTGGCCAAGCACAACCTCCAGCTCTTCGCTATCTCCAACCACTTGGCCGGCCAGCTCGTCTGCGACCCCAACAACGACGCGCGCTCGGACCTCTTCGCTCCGTCCGAAACCCACGGCGACCCGGAAAAGAAGCGCGCCTGGGCCGTCGAGGCCATGAAGAAGACGGCGCACGCGGCCAAGAATCTGGGCCTGGGCGTGGCCAACGGCTTTACCGGCTCGTCCATCTGGCACATGCTTTACAGCTTCCCGCCGGTCTCGGACGCGATGGTCGAAGAGGGTTTTCAATACTTCGCCAAGATGTGGAACCCGATTCTGGACGTGTTTGACGACTGCCAGGTCCGGTTTGCGCTGGAAGTTCACCCCACCGAGATCGCGTTTGACATTTTCACGGCGAAGCGCGCCCTGGACGCGGTGGACAACCGCCCGGCGTTCGGCCTCAACTTCGACCCCAGCCACCTGCACTGGCAGTTTATTGACCCGGTGGTCTTCTTGTGGGAATTCAAGGACCGCATCTACCACGTCCACATGAAGGACGCCGCGCAGCAGCTTGACGGCAAGAGCGGCATCCTGGCGTCGCACCTGAATTTCGGCGACCCGCGCCGCGGCTGGGACTTCCGCTCGCTGGGCCACGGCGGCGTGGATTTTGAGGAGATTATTCGCGCGCTGAACCACATCGGCTACGACGGCCCGCTGTCGATCGAGTGGGAAGACAGCGGCATGGACCGCGAGCACGGCGCCCGGGAGGCGTGTGAGTTT
>CAYOPA010000284.1:0-7334 GCA_964405625.1 uncultured Bryobacterales bacterium | reverse complement strand
GCGACCCGTTCGTGCGCGACCCGAAGATTGTCGATGCGATCGACTGGCGGCCCTTCCACAAGCCGCGCGGCGACGACGACAAAGCCGGCATCGAGCAGGTGCGCGCCTATCTGGCCAACCGCCACGATTGGAAGAGCGAGGACGACCACTTTACGCCGCGCGTGGTGGAAAACGCGCTGGGCTGGCTGCGCCGTCAGGACCGCAAGGAAGATCTCTTTCTGTGGGTGGACAGCTTCTGTCCACACGAGCCCTGGGATCCGCCGGACAAGTACCTGAAGCTGGCCGCGCCGGACTTTGACCTTTCCGGCCAACGCTTGATCTGCCCCACCCCCGGCGACGTGGAAGGCTACCTGACGCCGGAGGAGGTGAAGAGTTCGCTGAGCCTGTATCGCGGCGCGATCGCCTTTGTGGACGAATGCGTCGGGCGCTTTCTAAACGGCCTGCGCGAGATGGGGCTGTATGAAAACTCGATGATCGTGGTGATGACCGACCACGGGGAGCCGTTCGGCGAGCGCGGCATCATCCGCAAGGCCCGGCCGTGGCCCTACGAGGAGCTGGCGCACACCTTCCTGATGATCCGGCACCCGAGCGGCGACGGCGTCAAGCAGGTGTCGAGCTTCACGCAGCAAACCGACCTGACGGCGACGATACTCGACTTTCTCACGATCGACAAGCCGGCCAACATGACCTCGGAGAGCCTGTTGCCGCTGATCCTGGGCAAAGAGGAGAAGATTCGGGACGAGGCCGTCTGTTGCCACTACAACCAGAGCGTCAGCATCCGCCACGGCGACTGGAAGTACATCTGGTGGACCGGCGGCGGGGCGAAAAGCCGTCCCAACAGCAATCTGACGAAAGACAAGCCGGAGCTGTACAACCTGCGCGACGATCCGGGCGAGCGGAAGAACCTGATCGACGCCGAGCCGGACGTGGCGGCGGATCTGGACCGCCGCATGCGGGCGTTTACGGAGCGATTGCTGGAGCACGAGCGGCAGGCCTGAGAGACACAGGGCTCACCGCCGCTGCCGGTCGCTTTCCATCAGCGCCCGGAGCATGGCGTTCACGCGGGTCTGGTAGCCCTTGCCCCTGGACTTCAGCCACTCGAGCACATCGGCGTCCAGGCGCAGATAAACGCCCTTTTTAGGCTGCGGCATATGCAGTTCCGCGCGCCGCCAGAAATCCGCATCGGCCTCGGGGATATCCGAATAGTCGATGTCCTCATCCCGGATCGCCTCAATTTCTTGCAGTCGTTCTTTCGAGATGCTCATGGTACGCCTGTGACTCCCTCCGGCTCGCTCTGCGGGCTGAGATGAGACGTATGTGCTCGCCGCGAACGGTATGGACGACGGCCACGACAACAAAACCCCCGAGCCGACCAAAACTGACGAACCGCGCCTCGCCGTAGTCCCGCCGGTTGTCCGGAGCGGTCCATACCGGGCCCTCGAAGATGGTCATCGCCTCCCCGAATTCAATCCCGTGCTTCGCACGGTTGGCCCGGTTCTTGGCTTCGTCCCACTCAAACCGCAAAGCTGGTTCTAGTATACACGTTTCGTATATACAAAGCGCTCCGCCGCTGTCCTCGGAGGACGGGTATCCTGAGGTGTTCGATGGCTTCGCCCTCCAGCCCTGCAAAACCCGCCCGCGCCCGGGATTTCTTCCGGCGCGCCGGGCTGCTGTCGCAGTGGCACCCACAGTATGAGTACCGCCCCGGTCAGCTCGACATGGCCCACGAGGTGGAGCAGGCCCTCGCCGAGTCCAAGCACCTGATCGTGGAAGCCGGCACCGGCACCGGCAAGACGCTGGCCTACCTGCTGCCGACGCTGGCTTCCGGCCGCCGCGTGATCATCTCCACGGGGACCAAAAACCTCCAAGAGCAGCTCTACTACAAGGACGTTCCCTTCCTCGACCAGCACTGGGACCGGCCCCTGCGCGTCGCCTACATGAAGGGTCGCCAGAACTATCTGTGCCGCGAAAAGCTCTACGAGGCCGAAAAGCGCCCGGTGCTCTCCGGCCTGGAGGAGATTGAAGAGTTTTCCGTCATCAAGGCCTGGGAGCCCGACACCGAGACCGGCGACCGCGCCGAGCTCAAGTCGCTGCAACAGTACTCCACGACGTGGCAGAAGCTCGACGCCCGCCGCGAGCTCTGCTCCGGCTCGAAGTGCCCGCAGTTCGAGCGCTGCTTCATCACCAAGATGCACCAGCGCGCCTCCGAAGCCGACATCATCATCGTCAACCACCACCTGTTCTTCGCCGACTTGGCGCTGCGGGAGGACGACTTCGCTTCGATCATCCCCAACTATCAAGCCGTCGTCTTTGACGAAGCGCATGAGATCGAGGAAGTCGCCGGGCAGCATTTCGGCATTCAGCTCAGCAACTACCGCTTTGAGGAGCTCTCGCGCGACACCCGCAACGTCTCGCGCGCCCAAGACTGCGGCTCCCCAGGGCTGGATCGCGCCATCGACCTGGTCGCCTCCCGCGCCATCGCCTTCTTTGCGCTGTTCGACAAGGTGGAGGGCCGCCGGGCTTTTCGGGACCGCGACGGCTTTCGGAAGCGCTTTGAGAACGAATATTCCGGCATCCTCGGCGCGGTGGAGACCCTGGACGCCTCGATCAAGCTCATCCCCGGCCAGCCCGAGCCGATTCTGCCGCTGGTGCGGCGGTGCGGCGAGCTGTCGACCGCGCTGCGGCTGATGTTTGAGCAGGACGACGAGCGCTACGTCTATTGGATGGAGAAGCGCGGACGCGGCGTGTTTTTGCAAGCGACGCCGATCGACGTGGCGGGGGTGCTCTCGGAGCGGCTGTTCGAGAAGGTCCCGAGCGTGGTCCTGACCTCGGCGACGCTGGCCGTTGACGGCTCGTTCGACTACCTGCGCGGGCGGCTGGGCGTCAGCGAAGCGCGCGAGCTGATCGTGCCCGGGCATTTTGACTACCGTTCCCAGGCTCTGCTCTACGTGGCGCAGGAGTTGCCGGACCCGCGCTCGGCGCAGTTCACCCAAAAAGCGGCCGCCGAGACGCTGGCCTTGTTGCGCGCCAGCCGCGGCCGGGCGTTCGTGCTATTCACGAGCTACCAGCAGATGCGGGCGGTCCATCAGATCGTCTCGTTCGCTTTGGAGTACCCCTGTCTGCTGCAAGGGACGGCCCCGAACTCAGCGCTGCTGGACGAGTTTCGCTCGACGCCGGGATCGGTGCTGTTCGCCACGGCGAGCTTTTGGCAGGGCGTGGACGTGCCCGGCGAGCAGCTCAGCCTGGTCATCATCGACAAGCTGCCGTTCGCTGTGCCGTCGGACCCGATCGTTGAGGCCCGCATCAAGGCCGTGCGGCAAGGCGGCGGCAATCCCTTCATGGACTACCAGATCCCCGAAGCGGTGCTGGCGCTGAAGCAGGGTTTTGGCAGGCTGATCCGCAGCTCCAGCGACAGGGGCGTGCTGGCGTTGCTGGACAACCGCGTGGTCAAGCAGCGCTACGGCCGGATTTTTTTGGATTCGCTGCCGGACTATCAGTTTTCGACCGAGCGGACGGACGTGGTTCGGTTTTTTGAAGGCGAGTAGGGATGCTGGAGGTCATGGGCTTCCATGCCGGAAACTTTCGAAAAGCATTGGGCAAAGAATGGTAGAGGCTGCCGGAAGCCGGCCCAATGCCGCGCGCGGACCGCGCACCCACTGGTTTTGGGCGACCTTCCGGCAGCCCCTACGCATCCAGGATCGTGCCGCGCAGATCTTTGGGCCGACGTCGATGGATTAGGAACACGTTGGCTGAATAAGCTTCGCGATAGGCGGCCTCGTCGGCAAGGATCCGTTCCAGGAACTTCTCCTCAAAGCGAAACCAGCCGAGCTTCCAACCGTGCTCCTTGACCCACTCCCGCGCTCGCCGCAGGATCACCACGCGGCAATCGCCGCCCCTGTACGCGCCGCAAAACTCCGCCCACGAGTCAGGCTCCCAGTGTGTCGGCATCCTCGGGCCTCCCCACGGCTACAACCCGAGAGCGCGCGCTAATCGGCGGGTTCATAGAGTGTCTGGAATTTCTCGGCGGACATGGCATAACCGTCCCGCTCGTGGGCGTCATTGTAGACCAAGTAATCACCGGCCGAATATTGTGTGGAGCCTTCCTTGGTGGCGATGGCGCCATCAGCATCCGCCGCGCGAGCCCAAACCGCGCTCACTTTCTCATACCGGCCAGGCGCAGTTTCATGATAGGTCTTCGAGAAGCTCGCGGCGTCGATCGTGTACGCCTCTCCGGCGTTGTTCACGACCCAGTCGCCGGGCTTACAGGTTTGCACGCCGCCCCACTTGCGGTAGGTGAAGCCGTCGGTCTCGAGATCGAGCCGGACGGCGGTGACGATGGTCTTTTCCTTGCGCCGATACTTCTTAAAATCGTTCATCCGTCGGAGCCCTGCCTTGAGTGTACAGGGCGCACGCTGAGCGCCTCCAGAGCTTCGGCGATGACCTGCGGCTGATCCCCGAACCCGCCCAGCCAAATCGTCTCGGTCTCCTGTCGGCGGAACCAGGTGAGCTGCCGTTTGGCGTAGTTGCGCGTCGCCCGCGCGGTCTGCTCGACGGCCTCTTCCAAACTGATTTCCCCGTTCAGGCAAGCCAGCGCCTGGCGGTAGCCCAGCGACCCAAAGGCCCATGCGCCGCGCGGAACCCCGGCGTCCAACAACCCCCGAGCTTCGTCCAGCAGCCCGGCTTCAAACATCGCGCGGCTGCGCAGGTTGATCCGTTCATACAGCGCCTCGCGCGGCGGATCGAGCCCCAATCGCACGACTCTGTAGCCTTTGAGCGGCTCGGGCTTGTCGGCCTGTAAGCGGCTCAGCGGCCCACGCGCCAGGATGCAGACTTCCACCGCGCGCACCAGCTTGGGCGTGTCGTTGGGATGAACACGCTCGGCCGTCTCGGGGTCCAGCCTGGCCAGCAGGCGATGCAGGCGACCGCGCGAAGCGACGCCTTCCAGCCGCTCCCGTAGCGCTTCATCGCGCGCCGGCCCTGCCGAAAGCCCCTCCAGCAGAGCCCGCAGGTAAAAGCCCGTGCCGCCGGCGAGCACCGGGGTCTTGCCGCGCCCGCTGATCTCGGCCAGCGCCTTCCGGCCCAGTCGCAAGAAATCCCCGGCGCTGCACCGCTCCGCCGGATCAAAAACATCGAGCAAGTGGTGCGGAACGCCCTGCCGCTCCTCGAGCGGCGTTTTGGCGGCGCCGATGTCAAAGCGGCGATAGACCTGCACCGAGTCGAAGTTGACGATCTCGCCATCGAGCGCGCGGGCTAGGGCAATCGCCAAAGCGCTCTTTCCCGAGGCCGTCGGCCCGAGCACAACAGGCAGCAAGGGCAGGCTCACGAGCGGGATTGCACGGCGTGCCGCAGCGACTGCAAGTAGCCGATGGCGAACGCCCAGCCGATCTGGTCGCCTTGCGTGTCGCCATGGAACTCCGGCGTGTGGTCGGGAATCAGAAGGTAGCGGTAGCCGACCTCGTGGAAGGCCTTCATGCACTCGTACATGTCGCACTCGCCGGCGTCGTGCATCACCTCCAGGTACTTGAGGTAGGGGATCTCGACGCGCACGTTGCGGAAGTGGACGTGGTTGATGCGGTCGCGCGAGCCGAAATAGCGAATCGCCTCGGCGGCGTCCTCGCCCATCTCGGTCGTCACGCCCGTGTCGAGCGTGATGCCATTGGCGGGGCTGTCGACCAGCTCAATCAGCCGCCGCTGGTCCTCCAGGCTGCGGACCGGCTGGGCGGCGCCGCGAAAGACCGGGATCGGCGGATCATTGGGATGCATCGCCAGCCGCACGTTGTTCTCCTCGGCGACCGGGATGACGGCTTTGAGGAACATCTCCAGCCGTTCCCACATCTCTTCCTTAGAGTGCTCGCCGACATTGGGCAAGGGCGGCAGATCCTTGGTGCGCTCGTAGTCGTAGTCGCGCCGCGCCCCATTGCCTCGGCCGGGCTCGGTGGTGGCGCCGAACCCTTCCGACGCCCGTAGCGGCGTGAAGTTGTACTCAATCACCGGTAGGCCCGCCTCGCCCACGGCCCGGATCGATTTCTGAACGTTCTCGATCTCGCGGTCGGCGTCGGGCTTGCCGTGGAGCACCCTCCACGTGCGGCCCAAGTGCACCATCTCGGCCAACAGCCCGCGCTCAGCCAGGTAGTCCTTGATGCGCTTGAGCTCGGCTGCGTCCCACGGCTGGAGCAGGTTGTCGTTCTGGGGGCCGAAGTCCGCCGGGGGAACCATCTCACGCTTCGACGCCTTCAAGTTGAAGTTGCCGGGCATGACCACGTGCCGCACGCCGAGCTGCTTGAAGAAGCTCAAGGTCTCGTCGCTGAGGTCGCGCAGCCCCTTGGCGACCTTGATTTGAACAGGTTGAGCTGAAGGCGCGGGCGCCTGGGCGCGGGCGGTTCCGGCGGCGGCCAGCGCGGCGGCAGTCTGCAAGAGTTGGCGTCTGGTGGTCGGCATCGGCTCTATCCTTCCTTGTTCACCGCTTCAATCAAGCCGCGAATCCAGCCGTGCGAGAACGTGCGGCCAATGCGCCCGCCCGCAATGTCGCCGCTCAGGCGCGGGGTGTGGTCCGACACCAGCGAGCCGGTGTAGTTGACCTCTTTGTAGGCCCGCATCGCCTGGAGCATGTCCACGTCGCCGTCGTCGATGAAGGTCTCCACATACTGGGGGACCTGGCCGCGCACGTTGCGGAAGTGGACGTGGTGAATCTTGCCGCGGCCTCCGATGCGGCGGATGGCGTCAATCACGTCCACGCCCATCTCGGTCACCGTTCCCTGGCAGAAGGTAAAGCCGTTTGCAGGGCTGTCGACGGCGTCCAAAAACTCCTCGATGGCGTCCGTGTCGGTCAGGATGCGCTCGATGCCCCGCATGCTCTTCACCGGCGGGTCTTTCGGGTGCAGCGACAGGATCACGCCTGCTTCCTCGGCCGCACCGCACAGCGGTTTGGCAAACTCCACCAGACGTTCGAACAGCGTGGCGCGCAGGATCTCGCCCAGCTCGGGAAACGGCGGCTTGCCCTCGACGCGCGAGGCGTCAAACGCCTTGTAAACCGCTCCCCCGCGGCCTTCCACGGAGTAGTAGCCGACATCGTCGCCCCACTTGAAGTCCGGCGACCAGCGCCACTCGATCATCTGTACGCCGGCGCTGCCGGCCGTGCGGACGCTGCGCTGGATATTCTCGACGTCCTTCTCACGCTCGGGGCCGTCGAGCATCGAGCTCATCAGCCAGTTCAGCGGAATCATCAGCGAGTACAGCTTGAGCCCGTGAGCGGCGCAGCGCTCCTGCAGCAGCTCGATGTCCTGCGGCGACCAATAGCCCTTGCCTTCGCGGTCCACCCAGTCGGTCCCTTGCAG
>CAYOPA010000283.1:0-7379 GCA_964405625.1 uncultured Bryobacterales bacterium | reverse complement strand
AACCTCAATAACGCCGAGATCTCCGACCGCTCGATCGAAACGCTGCGAGCCCTGCTCCAATTGCGCGAGCTCAATCTCTACCACACCATGATCAGCCCGGCCGCCCATCAAGGGCTGCGGGAGGCTCTGCCGGAGTGCCGCATCATCTATGACGCCGAGTCCAACGCGCCGCACCGGCGCCGGAGCTAGCCCGGACGCCGATTCATGCGCGTCGCACTGGTGATTCCGGCCCTCAACGAGGAGGGCTCCATCGAAAAGACCCTGCGCGGGCTGCCCCCCGGCGTCTTCGAGCAAGTCGTGGTGGCGGACAACGGCTCCGCCGATCGCACCGCCCGGATGGCCGAGCTGGCGGGGGCGCAAGTGGTTCGTGAGCCCAGGCGCGGCTACGGCGGCGCGTGCCTTGCCGGGATCGCGGCGCTCCGGCCCGAGATCGAGGTCGTTGTCTTCATGGACGCCGACGGCAGCGACGACCCGGCCGACCTGCCGCTGCTGCTGGGTCCGATCGAGCGCGACGAGGCGGACCTGGTGATCGGCTCGCGCGTGCTGGGCGGCGCCGAGCCGGGCGCCATCACGCCGCAGCAGCGCTTCGGCGGCGCGCTGGCGACGTGGCTGATCCATCGGCTGGACGGCTTCCGCTACACGGATTTGGGGCCGTACCGAGCTATTCGGCGCAGCAGCCTGGAGCGTATCGGCATGCGCGACGCCGACTACGGTTGGACCATCGAGATGCAGATCAAGGCGCTGCAATACGGGCTCCGCGTAGTCGAGGCGAACGTGCGCTGCCGCCGCCGCCGGGCCGGCCGCAGCAAAGTCGGCGGCAGCTTGTGGGGAGGTTTGGCCGCCGGATTCAAGATCCTGTGGACGGTGGCGCGCCTGAGCCGCCGCGGAAGCCAGACTAACCGAGCGTAATCCCAAAACCTCAATTTCGCTCAGTGGACAGGTGGCGCAGGCGCCAACGCCTGCCGCCTCGACCCCCAGGTCGAGGCCTGCGCCACTGCCGCAAGGAACCAATTCGCCCCTCGTTGCCGCATCTCGCTTTTTCGGGTAAGACTTAATCCCCGGTACAATGCTGGGCAACCGTCATGCCGCGCCTCCTGCTGACCCTCGCGCTGATCTCCGCCATGCCCCTAGGCGCGGCCAACCCGGACGCCTACGACGACCTGGCTCGCGAGATCTACAAAGAGCTCGTCGGGATCCGCTCCAGCGAGCATTTCCCCGAAAACACCATTCGGTTGCTCGACGGCGTAGCTTCGCGGCTCCGCGCGGAGGGCTTTGCGGCGGACGAGATGACGTTCGTGCCCTCGGGCAAGGTCAAGAACCTCATCGTCCGATACAAAGGGACCGGCGAGCAAAAACCGCTGCTGACGATGGCGCACATTGACGTGGTGGACGCCGAGGCCGACGCCTGGCAGGCCGACCCGTTCACGCTGGCCGTCATCGACGGCTACTACTACGGACGTGGGACCAGCGACAACAAAGCCGGCGCCGCCACCCTGATCACCAACTTCATCCGGCTGCGCCGCGAGGGTTTTCGGCCCAAGCGGGACCTGATCATGGTGCTCACGGGCGATGAGGAGTCCACCATGGGCGGCATCACGGCCATCGCCCAGGAGCATCCGCATCTGATTGACGACGCCGAGCTGGCCTTCAACACCGACGCCGGCGGCGGCGAGCTCGGACCCGACGGCCGCCCGCAAGTGCTTTCGATCCAGATGAGCGAGAAGCTCTTCCAGACCTTCCATTTCACCGTGACCAACCGCGGCGGGCACAGCTCGCGGCCGCGTCCGGACAATGCGATCTACCAGCTCGCTCGGGCGCTGACGCGGCTGGAGTCCTACCGCTTTCCCATCGAGGTCAACGAGGTCGTGCGCGAGTCGTTGCGCGTGCGGGCCGAGGTCACCGAGGGCGAGCTCGGCCGGCTGATGGCCGCCGCCGCCGAGGACGACCCCGACCCGGAGGTCCTGCGCAAGCTCGCCGCCGCCGACCCGGCGCTGAACGCCTCGCTGCGTACGACATGTGTAGCAACAATGCTCAAGGGCGGCGTGGCCGAAAACGCTCTGCCCCGGTTGGCGCAGGCCACGGTGAACTGTCGCCTGATGCCGGGAATGACGCCGGAGCAGGTCCAGGCGACGCTGCGCGAGATTGTCGCCGACGAGCAGGTGGCGGTCGAGCGGGTCGGCGTCCCCAAGCCCAGCGACCCGTCGCCGTTGCGCGAGGACGTGATGCAAACGCTACGACAGTTGTCGCAGGAGTTTTTTGGCTCGGCCCCGATGGCGCCGGTGCAGTCCACCGGCGCCACCGACGGCTTGCGCGTGCGCCAGCTCGGCATCCCGGTTTATGGTTTTTCCGGCTTGGTGACGGCGGCGGAGGACAATCGCGCGCACGGGTTGGACGAGCGGGTGTCGGTGGAAGGTTTCCACCGGGCCGTGCGGTTCTGGTACCAGTTGCTGAAGGAATTCGGCGGGTCGTGAGACGCACCTACGCTTCCACCGGGACCAGCGCCCACAAGATGATGTAGACCAGCCAGCCCGGTACGCCGATCAGCAGAATCGAAATCACCACGAACAGGATACGCACCAGCAGCGGCGGCCAGCCGATCCATGCGGCCAGCCCTCCGCAGACGCCGCCAATCCAGCGATTGCGGCTGGAGCGTCGAAACGGAGCGCCGGTCCAGGCCATCGCCTGTTCATACGGAGAGCACGTCGAAGGTGTTCCCGCCGATCGGCTTCTGGATCAGCCCCTGGCCGGTCGGCAGCGCCAGAATCCGCACGCCGAGCTCGTCAGCCAGCGCATCGTAGGCCCGCCGAAGCTCATCAAAGCCCCGCCCCGCATAATCGTCCGACAGCAAAAACCCGCCGGGGCTCAGCTTCGGCCAGAAATGCTCGAACGCGGCGATCTCCGGCGCGGTGCAGTTCATATCCAGGTGCAGGAACGCCAGGCGGTCGGCCTCGACCCGCGGCAAGGTGTCAGGCACGGGGCCGGGGATGATCCGCACCCGCTCCCACTGGGCGAAGTTCTCCCGCACGGCGTCGAGATTTGTTTGATAGGCGCCGGCCTCCAGCGCCTGCCGCGCATGTTCCCAGCGGCCTTGTTCGACCTCAGCCTGCGAGTACTGCGCCGGGACAGGTCCCGAGAAGGTGTCGAGCAGATACAGGTTCTTGTCGAGCCGGGTCCAGTCCAGATACTCCAGCATCGCCGAGCTCAAGAATCCCGTATTGACCCCGCACTCGACGAAGTCGCCGGGCAAAGCCGCAGCCTGCGACGCCGCCCAGAGAAAGATGTGCGTCCGCCACCGAAGACTGTGATCCACGCCGTCGCTGGCCCGCACGCCGCGAGCATAGGCCCGCGAAAAGCGCTCGTCCTCCACAAAGCCGTGGGCGTGCAGCGAGCACAGTCCGTCCTCAAAGTAGGCGGGCGGTGACGGCAGCGCCCCGAACCCGAGCTGCTGGAGCAGCCGCGGCAGGCGCTGATCCAAACCGGGAAACCGCAGGCGCAAGCTCGACATGGCCCGGCCCATGGCTCGGCCGGCGAAGGAGCGCTCTGATCGGCTGGTTCCCATCGGACGAACGATGATCCGGCGTCCGGCTTGGCGATGTCAACGCGGTATACTTCGCGGCGTGGACGAAGAGACGCCTTACCTCCATCCGGCCGGCCCGGCCAAACGCTTTCTCGCCACGCTGATCGACTATCCGATCGGATACATGCCGACGATCGCCGTCGGCGTGCTGGTCCGCGCATGGCTCTCGATGCGGGCCGCGCCGGGCGAAGAGATCGGCGTGAATGTGTCGGCCTTGTGGGACGCGATGGGCTGGCCCGGCCAACTGGTGGTCTATATCGCCTTCTTCCTCGGCGGACCTTGGTATTACCAGGGCGTCTTGGAGAGCTCGCCCTGGCAAGCCACACTTGGAAAACGCTGGCTCGGAATCCACGTCGCCGACAGCCGGGACGGCCCGCTCGGCTTCGGTTCGGCGTTGGGCCGGGGCGTCCTCAAGTTCGCTCTCAACGCCCTGCTGCTGCTGTTCCCGCTCAGTTTGGTTACGATGCTCGTGAACAAGGATCGGCGGGCCTTGCATGACTTCATTGCGCGGACGAAAGTCTTTCGCGGCAAGGCTTTAGGCGATGGGCCGTTCGGGTTGTGGCGACTGGTGTTGTGGCCCGGGTTGCCGGTCTTCGCCGTCAGCTCCATGGCCGCCCTGTATCTTTTATAGCCTTTGCCAACGATCTGTTCGCCCACGGTACAATGGTCCTCTTGTCCACACTCAGTAGTGGGGGCGCCGCCTAGCGCGTCGGCCCGCGCGCAAGAAATCACCCTAGAAGGACGGAGAACGATTCACGATGGCTAAACATGTATACGCTTTCGGCGGCGGGACCGCCGAGGGCGACCGCACCATGCGGGACACGCTCGGCGGCAAGGGCGCCAACCTGGCGGAGATGAGCCGCGCCGGTGTTCCGGTGCCCCCCGGCTTTACCATTACCACCGACACCTGCCTGCTCTACCTCGAACACGGCAAGACGCCCGACGAAGTCGACCAGGAGATGCTGGAGCACATCGCCAAGGTGGAAGAGCTGACCGGCCAGAAGTTCGGCGACGTGGAGAACCCGCTGCTGCTCAGCGTGCGTTCCGGCGCGAAGTTCTCCATGCCGGGCATGATGGACACGGTCCTCAATCTGGGCCTCAACGACGAGACCGTCGAGGGTTTGGCCAAGCGGTCCGGCAATCCGCGCTTCGCCTACGACTCCTACCGCCGCTTCATCCAAATGTTCGGCGACGTGGTGCTCGACGTTTCCAAGCACGACTTCGAAGAGCGCCTCAGCGAGATCAAGGCGGAGAAAGGCTATGAGCTCGATACGCAGATGACCGCCGAGGACTGGAAGCACGTCATCGGCGAGTTCAAGAAGCTGGTGATGGACCGCCTGGGCAAATCTTTCCCGACGGACTCGCTGGAGCAGGTGCGCCTGGCGCGCGACGCCGTGTTCCGGTCGTGGGACAACCCGCGCGCCAACCATTACCGCCGCATGAACGACATCCCGCGCGACCTCGGCACCGCCGTGAACGTGCAGGCGATGGTGTTCGGCAACCTGGGCGACACGTCCGGCACCGGCGTGGGCTTCACCCGCAATCCGGCCACCGGCGAGAACCATTTCTACGGCGAGTACCTGCTCAACGCCCAAGGCGAGGACGTGGTCGCC
This sequence comes from uncultured Bryobacterales bacterium, assembly GCA_964405625.1. Lineage (GTDB taxonomy): Bacteria > Acidobacteriota > Terriglobia > Bryobacterales > UBA6623 > RI-231. The sequence goes on along the minus strand of CAYOPA010000283.1, from coordinate 2,189 downwards.
GGCGTACGGACGCCGCAGCCGATCGACCACCTCAAAGAGGTCCTACCGGCCGCCTACGAAGAGCTGCGCCAGATCACCGATCGCCTCGAAAAGCACTACAAGGATGTGCAGGACTTCGAGTTCACCATCCAGGACCGCAAGCTCTACATGCTGCAAACCCGCAACGGCAAGCGCACCGGTCCGGCCGCGGTCCGCATCGCGGTGGAGATGTGCGAAGAGGGCCTGATCGACAAGAAGACCGCCGTGATGCGGGTTCACCCCAACCAGCTCGACCAGCTCCTGCACCCGGTGCTCGATCCGAAGTCGACCGGCGGGCTGGAGCTGTTGACCACCGGTCTGCCGGCCTCGCCCGGCGCCGCCGTCGGCAAGGTTGTCTTCACCGCCGACCATGCGGTGGAACAGGCCGAGAAGGGCGAAGCGGTCATCCTGGTGCGCGCCGAAACCACCCCGGACGACATCCACGGCATGGAAGCGGCCAAGGGCATTTTGACCTCGCGCGGCGGCATGACGTCGCACGCGGCGGTCGTGGCTCGCGGCATGGGCGCTCCCTGCGTGGCCGGCGCCGGCGAGGTCAACGTCGACTATCGCGGCAAGAAGATCACCGTCAAGGGCAAGCAGCTCAACGAGGGCGACTACATCTCGATCGACGGCTCGACCGGCGAGGTTTTTGCCGGTGAGGCGGCCACCATCGACCCGGACGTGGATTCCGGCCATCTGGCGAAGTTCATGGTGTGGGTGGACGAGTTCCGCAAGATCGGCGTCCGCACCAACGCCGAGACGCCGCGCGACGCCGCCCAGGCCCGCAAGTTCGGCGCCGAAGGCATCGGCCTGGCGCGCACCGAGCACATGTTCTTCGAGGGCGACCGCATCCAGCACGTGCAGCAGATGATCCTGTCGACCGAGCCGGTGGCCCGGCAAGCGGCGCTGGACAAGCTGCTGCCCGAGCAGCGCCAGGACTTCTACGAGCTCTTCAAGGTGATGGACGGCTTCCCGGTCATCATCCGCACGCTCGATCCGCCGCTGCACGAGTTCCTGCCCAAGCGCGAGGAGCTGATGGTGGAGGTCGCCGAGGCGAAGGCCAAGGGCGAGGACACGACCGAGAAGCAGAAGCTGCTCGACCGCGTGAACGAGCTCCACGAGTTCAACCCGATGCTCGGCCACCGCGGCTGCCGTTTGGGCATCACCTTCCCCGAAATCACGAAGATGCAGGCGCGGGCGATTTTTGAAGCCGCCGTGCGTTGCGCCAAGGAAGGCGTCAAGGTCATCCCGGAAGTGATGATTCCGCTGGTGGGCAACGTCAAGGAGCTCGCCGACCAGAAGAAGATCGTGGTCGACACGGCCAAGGAGGTCTTCGCGAAGGAAGGCCAGGAGGTCGAGTACATGGTCGGCACGATGATCGAGGTGCCGCGCGGCGCGCTGACGGCGGACGAGATCGCCAAGGAAGCCGAGTTCTTCAGCTTCGGCACGAACGACCTGACGCAGACGACGTTCGGCTTCTCGCGCGACGACTCGGGCGTCTTCATCAAGGACTACCTCGCCAAGCACATTTTGGAAGAGGACCCGTTCCAGGTGCTCGACCAGACCGGGGTGGGCCAGCTCATCCAGATCGCGGTGGAGCGGGGCCGCAAAACCAATCCGAACCTGGAAGTGGGCATTTGCGGCGAGCACGGCGGCGAGCCGAAGAGCGTGAAGTTCTGCGCCAACAATGGCTTGAACTACGTGAGCTGCTCGCCCTTCCGCGTGCCGATCGCCCGGTTGGCGGCGGCGCAAGCGGCGATCGAAGCCGAAGGGTAGACGCGCGCACCACGCGCAACCGAGCCCCGGACGTAAGTCCGGGGTCCAAGCCGGGGCGAGAGATCGCCCCGGCTTTTCAGCTTTTCCATGGCGGAATCGAAGTGGGATGGCGAAATTCACCGTTGCAACGCGCAGCTTGACGCGCGCCGAGACTAGACTGCTCTTGCAAGACAGTCTCGGCCTGTTCGCCGGTCTCGGTTCTGAAAAGGTCCGGGTTCGCGAGGCGAAGACGAGCGGGCCTGCGTCCGTAGTCCGATCCGGGTTGCGCCTGCGCCCGGGACTGACCGAGTGGCAGGGGCGGAGCTTCTTGCCCGAACTCGCCGGCACCATCCTCGGAGGGGGATCGGATGCGATGTCGGTCGCCGTGGCGATCGACGGCGAGATCGTGCACGAGG
>CAYOPA010000282.1:0-7387 GCA_964405625.1 uncultured Bryobacterales bacterium | reverse complement strand
AGCGCCGCGCCGACGGTTTGCCGATCGAGGCGGCTCATTGGTTTGTCAAGCACGGCGAGCAGCTCCGCGCCGGCCGGCGTCATGAAGCACAATACCTGTCGCCGGTCGCCAGAGCAGCGTTTGCGCTCGGCCCAGCCGCGCGCCTCCAAGCGATCGAGCAGCCGGGTGATACCCGGAGTCTGCTCAATCATGCGTTCGCGAATGGCCAGCGTTGGGATGCCGTCCGCCCCGGCGCCGCGCAGGATGCGCAGCACGTTGTACTGCTGGGGCGTCACGTCGTGTGGCTCCAGAACGCGGGCGATCAGGCGCCGCACTAGGTCCGCTGTCTTCAGCAGCCCCAGCACTGCTTCCTGCCCTTTCGAAGAGAAGGGCTTGCGCTGCTGGATCTCTCGTTGCAGAGGGCTGACCTCGGGTTCCATACTTATAAAGGTAACATATAGATAGTTGATATATCAACTAATGTAGGAGTAGACGATCGAAGCGAAGCTCCAGCCGCAGCTCGCCCGCGGGCAGGGAGAGCAGTTGCAGAGCCGTGCCGGGCTCGGCCTGGATTGTGACAGGTCGGCCGTCCAAACAGGCTCGCCAACCCGGCAGTTGATAGGTGTGGAGGCGCAGCCGGACCGGCGCGCCGGCGCTGATGCGGTAGACGCGCAGGCTGGGGGAGAGGAGCTCGGCGGCGACCTCGGCCGTCCCGTCCAGCGTCTCCCATCGGCCGTTCGGGCCGGGTGGATAGAGCCGTCGGTCGGCGCCGCGCGGGCGCATCTCGACACGATTGTGCAGGTAGGCGGCCCGCTCGGCCGGTTCGACCTCCGCAAAGGCGGCGAGCTCGTAGGTCTTCTCGGGTCGCTCGGCTGTGAGCCAGGGCCGCTTTGACGGTTGCCCCAGCGGCAGAAATGCCACCACCACGATTCCCGCTAGAGAGCCCGGCGCCGCCCGGCGCCCCGGCGGCAAGCGCGCGAGCGCGGCGCCGCATAGCACCGCCAGCGGCCCCTGCCAGCGCCAGGCGAACTGGACTTGATCCAGCCCGGGCAAAACGGCCGCCAACCAAGCCCCAACGGGGTGGAAGCTCACGGCGCATACAAGGGCAAGCGCCGTCGGCAGTATCCTTATCGAAATGGGCTGATCCGTCCCGCGCAAGCTCCAAGCGAGCGCTCCGGCCAGCATAAGCTGCGCCCACGAAACAAACCCGCCAATCGCGTTGATCTCGTCCCACTGGCGCTCCAGTGCCGTCCGCGGCTCGGCGGGTGTGAACAGCAGGCTCTCGGCATAGGGGTGCGCCTCGGTCAGGTATTCGGCCTGGACGTGCGGGGCCGTCTGCAACATCGGGACCCAGAACCAAGCCGTCAGCAGCAGTGCGAGCGCGGCGGCGCCGCCGGCTCCGCGAAGACCGGCAAGCCCAAGCGCCCGAGCCGTCCAGGGCGCGGCGGCGAGCAGCAGCGCGAGCAGCATGTAGGCCGTCAGCGTGTGCGTCAGGATCAGTCCGGCGGCGGCGAGCGTCAGCGTGACCTGCGTTCTCCAGTGGCGGTCGCCGTTCGCCAGCCGGTCCAGCGCGCCCAGCAACAGCGCCATCCAGGCCAGGGCCAAGAAGCCCGGAAACATCCCGCGCGCCAAGCCTTGGAATGTCGCGCCCGGCAGCAGGCAAGCCGCGGCTGCGGTCCATGCCGCCCGCGCTAGCGGCGCCCGCCCGGCCGCCAGATACAGCGCCGCGCCAAACAGCGCCGCCGCCGACAGCAGGAACGAAACGCGTAGCGCCTCAACGCCGCCAAGCCCGGCGCGCATTCCCAGAGCCCCCAGGAACGCGAAAAAGGGCGGATAGAGCACAAAGGTGGGCGCGCCGCGACCGCCGTTTGCCGAGGCGTCCCAAGACGGGGGAAACTCGCCGGCCCCCCAGGCTTCGTCGAAGGCTTCGAGCGCGGCCAGATGGTAGGCTTGGTCGGCCAACTGGCCGAAGGCGGGCGAGCGGTAGACGGACTGGCCGTGGATCGCCAGGACCAGCAGCAGCGGTCCCGCGATCGCGAGAGCCGAGGAAAGGCTACGGCGCCAACAGGAGCCGGACGGCGTTGCTGCGGTTTCCGCCGGCTTCAATCACAAGGCTCCCCGACCCGCCTTGCAAGGAGATCGGCAACTCGGCCTCGACCCAGTAGGCGCCCACGTAGCCGCCGGCCAGCGTGGCGCTGACGACCTCCAATTGGACGCCGTCGAGCCAAGCGCTCACCGGCGCAACCACCGCCGGCGGGTTCTCCACCGGAGCCGCCAGCCCGGCCGGCCAGACCGGATTGACCGCCCCCAGCCCGGCGGCCAGAATCAGAATCCTGGTCCCGGGCCGCGCCGGGCGAGACAGATCCAGCAACCGCCCCGTACCGGCGTCGAGCACGAGGGGCTCGCCGTTGTCGGTGAAGATCGCCGGCGCCAGCGCCTGGATGGGGAAGCTGAGAATGCGAGGACCTTGGGAGGTGGCGAGTCGGACGGTGGCGCCCGCGCCGGGCCGCGCCTGGAACGGAGCCTGGATCTGGGATTCCTCATCCGTCGCGAACAGCACGGGCGCGGGCAGGCCGTCGATGGTCGCCGCGCCCACCGCCGCGCCCAGCAGCGTCAGCAGCCCGCCGGGGGCGATGGCTCGGCCGCTGAGATCCGCGGCGTTGAGCAGCCGCATCGAGCGCAACACGTCCGGCGCGCGCCGCCGGTAGACGCCGTAGCCCTCCAGCGCGACGTAAAGTTGACCTGTACGGGCGCTCAGAAACAGGTCGCTGACTGCCGCCCCCGGCAGGTCGTCGCTGACCGCTTCCCAATCCGCAGCGGGCGACGGCTCCAAAAGTGAAATCGAGGCATGGAATACGCCCGCTTCACCTCCCACATAGACCGCGCCGCCGTCAACGGAGGCCGTAACCGCCCGCAGCTCGCCGGGAGGGAGGCCGGCCGTTAAGTCGTCCCACACCTGGCCGCCGTCAACCGTGCGAAAGACGCGTCCGCCGGCGCGTCCGCCAAAAATCGCAACCGCCGCCCGCGGCGCCCGCGGGTCCACCCAGAGCGCCGCGACGCGCTCGCCGGTCGCCGGCAGCCCTTGGCCCGCCGGCCGCCAGGAGATCCCGCCGTCGACGCTCAGCCAGATCCGGCCGTCCGAGGTTCCCACGGCTCGCAGCGGTTGATCGCCGCCGGAGACAGCCTGTGCGGTCCATGGGGCGCTGTCCTCGAGAGGCGGGGCGATCTCAACCTCACCGGTATCCAAGAATCGCTCGAACGACGCAAACGCAGGCTCGTCGCCGGCAACGGGCGCCGATCGGGCCAGCACCCAGCGGCGGGCGCCGCCGGGCAGCAGCGCGAAGCCCACGCCGGCTGCTTCAAACAACGGCGGCGCCCCGGCGCCAACCTCATGAAAACGGCCCGTCGGGAAGTTGGGGAACGCCGCGTTGAGCCCGAACCAGGTTAGCCCGCCGTCGGCCGAACGCCACAAGCCGGCTTCGGTGGAGACGAAAATGCGGTCGGGGTCGGCCGGGTCGAAGGCGATGGCGCTGGGACGGCCGCCAATCATCGGCTGCTCGGCCTCGTTCGTCAATGCCGTCCAGGTCTCGCCATCGTCCTTGCTCAGGTGCAGGTCGTCAGCCAGTCCGTAGATCCGACCGGCGCGGTAGGGATGGCGCACGGCCAGGGAACGCGGCCCCAATTCGGGCGGCGACTGCTCGCGGTCCGGGCGAAAGGTCGAGCCGGCCTCCAGGCTCTCCAGCGGCTGCCAACTTACACCCTGGTCGGCGGAAGACCAAGGGCGGCCTGCCTGGGAGAAGGCGACGAGCGTGGCGCCATCGGCGCTCATGCCCACAAACGGCGCCGAGGCTCCGCGAGGCCCGGCCAAGCCCCCCGACAGGGCATGGTCTCCCAGCAAAGTCCAGGGCGCGGCGCCCGCCGGAGCCGCGGCCATGAGCAACGCAAACGCCGACGCCGCGATCCATGTGCTGCGAAGCTGCATCGAATAAAGCAAAAGTCTGGAGCGGTTCGGACGCTCCCGCGACTGTGTCATCTCGACACGCCGCCATGTCTCATTCAGACTAGCGCAAGCATCCTCAGGATAGGAATCGGCGAAAGCCTTTGGTTTTTTCACGTCGGTGAGAATGGTTTCTTGCATGCATCAACCCTCATGCCCGCGATAATGGATGCGGGTACGCATTGATCGCCCGCTTCGCACGCTCGTTCCTGTTGTGCCTGGCGCCACTGTTGGCGTGCCTGCCGTTGCACGCCCAAATGGCAAAGCCCGCCAACGCCGCTGAAGTCGTCGAAGCGCTGGGAGACGTCTCCGTCATCCGCAATGAGCAGGTGTGGGCGCTGTTTGCGGGCGACCACGTCAAGGTTGGCGAGATGATCGTCACCGGCAAGGACGGCTTCGCTCAATTAGCGGTCGAAGACGGGGCCGTGTTCCTGGTGCATCCTGACTCCAAGGTCGTCTTCCGCAAAAACCCCGGCAACCTGCGCGACCTGATCGATGTCTTCCTGGGTCGGGTGCGGATCTACATCGAGCGGCTGGGCGGGGAGCCGAACCCGCATCGAGTGTTTACGCCGACCGCGGTGATCTCGGTGCGGGGCACCACGTTCGATGTGGACGTGAATGAGTTCGAGACAACGGTCGTATCGGTGACCGAAGGGCTGGTGGACGTGCGCCACCGGCTGCTGCCCAATAGTCGGGATACGCCCGTGGCCGCCGGGCAGTCGTTGACCGTTGATCCGGCCACGCCGCTGGCGCGCGCCGGGGTGGATGGCATCAAGGCGGCGCGCATTGCCGAGGATGTGGCGCGGATGGCGGCTACGATTTGGGATAGGTTTGGCGGCAATCGCGGCTCCGGCGGCGGGACGGGCACGGGTCCGACGCCGCGGCCGGTTCCCGGCGACGAAGAAGCCCCTGCGCCGCCTCCGCCGCCGCCTGTCGGGCCATAGGCCCGACTGCACGGCATAGCCGTGCGCGCGAGGCTGCGCCTCGCGACATCCCTCAGCGCGGCTCGTCACTCAGCAACAGACCGTCAATCGCGATCGCCCCCTGCCAGGCTCGGTTCAGGGTCCGCACGTAGTCGCGTTGGAGCTCAAAGAGATTCCGCTGCGCGATCAGCGCCTGCGGATAGGCGGCGGCCATGCGCCGAAAGGCCTCCAGGTAGAGGCGGTAGGCTTCTTGGGCTCGGGGCAGCATTTCGTCCCGGTAGCGTCCGGCAAGCGCCGATGCGGCGGCGTATTGTCCGTAGGCGACCGCCAGCCGGTCATGCAGGGACAGCTTCACGGCCTCGGCGTCGGCTTCGGCGTGCTCGAGCTCAGCCCTGGCGGCCGCGATGCCGCCCCGGTTGCGATCGAACAGGGGAATGTCAACGCCGACTTGAAAGAAACCCTGTCGGCCGATCGCCTCGCCGCGAATGAAGGTGGCCGGATTGTAGCGGAAGCCTCCGGAAGCCTTGATGTCGGGTACAACTTCGGCGCGTTCGCGGGCAATACTGGCTTCGGCGCGCGCGATCTCGGCGGCGGCGCGGTCCAGCTCGGGGCTTTCGGCGAGGATGCGCTCGATGGCGGCCTGCTGTTCCAACTCGGGCAGCGCTTCGAGCTCGCCGGCGAGAGCTTGCGGGGGCAGGGAAGTGTCGCCCACGGCGGCCGCCAGCCGATGCCACAACGCGTCGCGCTCCAGCCGCGCCTGCTCCAGAGCCATCGAAGCTGACTGCGCCTCAATCTCGGACTGCAAGACGTCGGGGCGGTCGGCTTGGCCGATGTTGGCAAGCTCGCGCGAGATGCCGACGGCCTCGTTGGCCAGATCCAGCAGTTGTTGCTGGAGCGTCACAAGCCTCTGGGCGGCGAGATTGGCGTAGAAGTAGCCTCGCACGCGGTTGAGCAGGCGTAGTTGCTCGGCTTCCATCTCGGCCTCGGCGGCGGTGCGCTGGTGCTCGTGGACCTTTTGATCCAGCGAGAGCTTGCCCCCGGTGACTATTCGCTGCTCGATGAAGGCGCCCACCTCGCCCCCTCGGATTTCGGGCACCCTGTTGCTGAGCTCGTCGCCCACGGCGCCAATGGTGGGGTTGGGGTAGCGGCCGGCCTGCCGGCGCCGGGCCTCGGCGGCGACGACAGCGGCTCGGGCCTTGCGCAGCGAAGGGTGCCGTTCGAGGGCGATCGCTTCGACCGCCGCCAAGGTCAAAGGCTCCTGCGCCGGACAAAAAGCCGCCGCCAGCAGCAGCAATACCGCCGCCCTCATCCTTGCTCTCGCCTCTGCCGTTCGAGAGCTGCGATCTCGTCGAACTTCTCGTCGTCCAGCACGCGAAGGTAGGTCATCATGCCCATCGTGGCGGCGGTCCAACCCCGGCGCAGACCGTGGTTACGGGGCTCGTCGGCGTACTCTTCGTCCATCGGCATCCACATATCCTGCGGGTAGCCGGGCGTATTCTTGGGATCCTTGCCGGCGGGGTGGTCGGTGGCGTGGCCCTGGCGCTGCTCATGGCCGGGTTGCGCCTGTTGGGCGACCATCGCCGAGGTCGCCCGCTCCCTGTCCGCGGCGAAGCCCATGCCCCGGCCCAACGCCGGGGCGTTGCCGTCGCTCATGGCGTGTCCTTCCGCCATGCCCATGCCCTGGGTCATGCCCCCGCCCGTCCCCATGCCGTGCGAGGTGTGGTGCATGGGGCCGACCATGGAGACCATCTGGTTCATGCCATGGTGCGGCAGGTGGCAGTGCAGCATCCAGTCGCCGACGGTGACGGCTTCGACCTCGACGGTGCGCACCTGCGCCACCCCGACCAGCGTGGTGTTACCGGGCGTCCAGGCGGCCGGTGGGACCCGTCCGCCTTCGGTGCCGGTGACGGTCCACTGGAAACCGTGCAGGTGCATCGGGTGGTGGTCCATGCCCATGTTGGCGAACCGGAACCGCACCCGCTCGCCGACTCGGCAGATCGCAGGAATCACATGCGGGCCGGCGCGGCCGTTCATCGTCAGCCAATTAAACTCCATCGCCAAGGTATTGGGCACGGAGTTGTTGGGCAGCAAGGCGAACTCCTGCAGGATGTAGCCGTAGTCGCGGTCAACAGCCGGCTCATAGTTTTCGGACGGGTGGATGATGAACCAGCCGATCATGCCGAGCATCGACTGCATCGGCATATGCGAGTGGTAGAAGAACGAGCCGTGCTGGTGCAGGGTGAATTCGTAGACGAACATGCCGCCGGGCTCGACCGGGTCCTGCGAGACGCCCGGCACGCCGTCCATCTCGATCGGCACCTCCAGGCCGTGCCAGTGGACCGTGGTGACCTCGGGCAGGTTGTTGTGGAAAACGATCCGCACTTGGTCGCCCTGGTTGACCTCGATGGTCGGTCCCGGCATCGAGCCGTTGTAGCCCCAGGAGTCCATCACACGGCCCTTGATGAGCTCGGCGCGAACAGGCTCGGCG
>CAYOPA010000281.1:0-7407 GCA_964405625.1 uncultured Bryobacterales bacterium | reverse complement strand
GTCGGGCCTGTGGCCCGACAAGTTACTTCGCGAGGCAAAGCCTCGCGTGCACGGCATAGCCGTGCGCCACAACCGCCTACTCCGACAGGATGGCAACCGGCTGGCTTTCGGCTTCGGGCTCCGGGCAGAGCTCGGGGTTCGAGTCGATCATCCGTGCGCAGGAGTTCCAACGCAACTTAGCGTCGTCGTTTTCGCTGGAGCTGAGCTTTTCGGCTTTCTCAAACAGCTCCATTGCCTGCCGCAACCACTCGTAGGCCTGATACCCCGAACCCGGCCGGTTGGAGCGCCAGCGCGCCTTGCCAATGCGCTCGGCCAGCACGCCCTCGTAGTAGAACCGATCGTACTCGTTCTTCAGCCGCGGCAGAATCTTGCGGGCCTCCTGCGCCGACGCCGGTCTCGCCAGCGCGATCTGGTCCGTCAACGACAGCAGCAGCCAGATCAACGCCTCCTGGTGCTCCGGTTCCGCTTCGAGAATGTCGCGGCAGATGCTCTCCGACTCCAGCGGCTCGTTGAGCAGCCTGTAGCGCCTGGCCTTCTCCAGCGCCTGGGGGATCAGTTCGGGGACTAAGGGCTTGAGCTCTCGCATCGCGGCGGCCTCCTTGCCAGGCGGACTTGCTAACCGCCGAAAAGTTTCTTTAGCGGATCATAATAGCGGTCGGCGACCCGCTCCTTGAGCGGAATGATCGCGTTGTCGGTAATCGTGATCTCCTCGGGGCAGATCTTCGTGCAGCATTTGGTGATGTTGCAATAGCCCAGCCCGTGCTGGTCCTTGAGGTCGGGCACGCGGTCGTCCTCGTCCAGCGGGTTCATCTCAAGCTGGGCGATGTGGATCAGGAAGCGCGGCCCGGCGAACTCGTTGTGCTTGTGGTGCTCGCGCAGCACGTGGCAGACGTCCTGGCACAGGAAGCACTCGATGCACTTGCGAAACTCCTGGGACCGCTCCACGTCGGCCTGCTGCATGCGCCACGTGCCGTCGTCGGCGTCCGGCTTGCGGGGTTTGAGCTTCTTGATTTCCTTTTTGACGCGGTAGTTCCACTCCACGCTGGTGACCAGGTCGCGCACGATCGGGAACGTCCGCATCGGCTCAATCGTCACGGGCGTCGAGGTGTCCACGTCGGACATGCGAGTCATGCACAATAGCTTCGGCTTGCCGTCGATCTCCGCCGAGCACGAGCCGCACTTGCCGGCCTTGCAGTTCCAGCGACAAGCCAGGTCCTGCGCCTGCTCGGCCTGGATTTTGTGCACCACGTCGAGGACGACCATGCCGTTCTCGTATTCGCTCTGGTACTCGGCGAATTCCCCGCCGCCGGCGTCTCCCCGCCAGATCTGAAATTTCGCGCTGGGCAATGGACTATCTCCTGGTCAGGCCTTCTGCTGCTCGTCGATAACCGCCTGGAGGTCATCGCGGATGGGTTTGACGGCATGCTGCTCCACCAGCATCTCGCCATCCGGGCCGCGGAGCACCGCGGTATTGATGCGCCCAAATTCTTCGCTCTTGTCGGGGAAATCGGCCCGAGCATGGGCTCCGCGGCTCTCCTTGCGGGACGCCGCCGAGCGCGCGATCGCTTCGGCGACGATCAAAAGATTCGTCAGATCGAGCGCCGTGTGCCAGCCGGGATTGTACTCGCGATTGCCCGGCGGCGCCGTCTGAGCAGCCCTCTCGCGGAAGGCCGCGATGCGCTCGACGGCCTCCAGCATCTCTTCCTCTTGCCGCACGATGCCCACGTGGCTCTGCATCATCTCTTGCAGCTCGTGCTGGATGGAGAACGGGTTTTCGCCCTGACCATTGCGCTCAAGCGGCTCCAGCGCCATCTTTTCCGCCGCAGCCACGGCCGCGTCGTCAATCGAAACCGCGCCGTTGTTCCTGGCGAACGCAGCCGCGTACTCCCCGGCGCGCTTGCCGAAAACCAGCAGGTCCGACAACGAGTTGCCGCCCAGCCGGTTCGCCCCATGCAGCCCCGAGGCGCATTCGCCGGCCGCGAACAGGCCCGGCACGTTGCTCATCTGCGAATCGCCGTCCACGTCGACCCCGCCCATTACGTAATGGGTGGTCGGACCGACCTCCATCGCCTCCTTGGTGATGTCGATGCCGGCCAGCTTGGAAAATTGGTGGTACATGCTGGGGAGCTTGCGCTTGATGTGCTCCTCGGCGTTGGGCAGTTTTTCCTTGATCCAAGCGATGTCGAGGTAGACGCCGCCGTGCGGGCTGCCCCGTCCCGCCTTGATCTCGCGCGCAATACAGCGGGCGACGTGGTCTCGCGTCAACAGCTCCGGCGGACGCCGCGCCTGCCGATCGCCGCGCACGTAGCGCCAACCTTCCTCGGGGTTGTCGGCGGTCTGGTTCTTGTACAGATCCGGGATGTCGTCGAACATGAACCGACGCCCCTCGGAGTTCTTCAGGATGCCGCCCTCGCCGCGCACGCCCTCGGTGACCAGGATACCCGCCACACTCGGCGGCCAGACCATGCCCGTCGGATGGAACTGCACGAACTCCATGTCCTTGAGCAGCGCTCCGACGCGGTAGGCCAACGCGTGGCCGTCGCCGGTGTATTCCCAGGAGTTCGACGTGACGCGGAACGAGCGACCGATGCCGCCGGTTGCCAGCACCACGGCTTTGGAGCGAAACACCTTGAAGCGGCCGAGCTCACGGTCGTAGGCGAACGCCCCGGAGACGCGGCCGCTGTCCATGAGCAGCTCCACCACGGTGTGCTCCATGTGGACTTCCATGCCGCAGTGGATGCCGTGGTCCTGCAGCGTGCGGATCAGCTCCAGCCCGGTGCGGTCGCCCACATGCGCCAGCCGCGGGTAGCGGTGGCCTCCGAAGTTGCGTTGCAGAATGCGACCATCGGGCGTACGGTCGAACAAGGCGCCCCAGGCCTCCATCTCCTTGACGCGCTCGGGGGCCTCCTTGGCGTGCAGCTCGGCCATGCGCCAGTTGTTCAGGTACTGGCCGCCGCGCATGGTGTCGGCGAAGTGGACGCGCCAGTTGTCGCGCTCGTCCACGTTGGCCATCGCCGCCGCCATACCGCCTTCGGCCATCACCGTGTGGGCCTTGCCGAGCAAGGATTTGCAGACGACGCCGACCTTGGCTCCGGCGTTGGAGGCTTCAATGGCGGCGCGCAAACCGGCGCCGCCCGCGCCGACGATTAAAACGTCGTACTCGAAAATTTCCGGTCCCGGCATGGCTGTTTAGAGGATCCTCCAGTCAGTCCAAATCCCCATCGAGCAGAGCCGGACGTACAGGTCGGAAAAACCAACCCAGAACAAGCTGAACCAAGCGAACCGCATGTGGCGGCCATTGAACCACGTCACCCGCTTCCACAGGCTCAACAGCAACGGGCTCGACGACAGGATGTCGCGTCCGCCGCCCACCAGATGCCGCAACGAGTGACACCCGAACGTGTAGCTGCCCAGGAAGCAGACGTTGATCGCCAGCACCAGGGTCCCTACGCCGATGCCGAATTCCGTGGCGCCGGTCGCCTCATTGGTGAACCACATGCCCTTCCACACGTCGTACGTCAGCACAAAGATGAACGCCAGCGCCAGGTACAGGAAATACCGATGAACGTTTTGCATAATCAGCGGGAACGAGCGCTCGCCGCTGTAGGAGTTGTGCGGGCCGCCGACGGCGCACGAGGTCGGCGCGCCCCAAAACGACTTGTAGTAGGCGCCGCGGTAGTAGTAGCAGGTCATGCGAAACCCGCCCGGCGCCCACAGAATCAGCAGCGCCGGTGAGAACGGCGCCCACCCCGGCCACCATTCCGGCTTCGGCCCGAACCAACTGTGGTGCGAATCGCCGAACAGCTCAGGGGAGTAAAAAGGGGACAGATACCCCTGGAAGGAGTAGTGCTCGCCTTGAAAGGCGGCCCAGGTCGAATAGATCACAAACGCCGACAGGCCGAGGAAGGTTGCAATCGGCTGCACCCACCACGCATCCCGGCGTTTGGTCTGTCCGAACCCGTGTGACGTGACGGGTACGTCGAAGCTTGCCATCGGCGCCTACGATAAGCGATTCGCCGAGGCCGGCGCAAGCGCCGCCTTCAGGGTTCACCCGGTACGGTCAAGTCGCCTTTTTAACAGCACCTTACAGTGGGTGTTTGGTCGCGGACCGGTTCCGCTCGCGACGCAGCCCCCGGGCCGTTGATACGATGAAGGTCTACCGTCGACCGCCTTGCCGCAAGACTTTTTGGAAATCCGGGGCGCGCGGGTTCACAACCTACGGGGCGTGGATCTGCGACTGCCGCACAACGAGCTGATCGTCGTCACCGGAGTCTCGGGCTCGGGCAAGTCCTCGCTCGTCTTCGACACGATCTACGCCGAAGGCCAGCGGCGTTACGTGGAGTCGCTGTCGGCCTATGCGCGCCAGTTTTTGGAGCGTATGGAAAAACCCGATGTCGACGAAATCATCGGCGTCGCCCCGGCCGTTGCGATTCGTCAGAAGAATTCGACCAAAAATCCGCGTTCCACCGTGGCGACGGCGACGGAAGTCTACGATTTTCTGCGCTTGCTCTACGCTCGGGCCGGCGTCACCCATTGCGGCAAGTGCGGCGTCGCAGTCGGCAAGGACAGCGTGGACAAAGTCGCCGAAAGCGTCCTTTCCTGGGAACCCGGCTCGCGCTGGCATGTGCTGTTCCCCGTGCCTGACACCGGCGAAAAGGGGCTGAGCGATCTGCTCAAGGCGCATCTGGCGGACCTGCGCCAGCGTGGCTTTAACCGCCTTTACCAAGACGGCAAGATCTTCGAGTTCTCCACGCCGGAATCGCTGCTGGATGTCGATTTCACGCGGACGGTCCATGTGCTGATCGACCGGCTGGCCATCAGTCCCGATATTCGCGAGCGCATCGTCGACGCCACCGAGATCGCCTATCGCGACGCCCGCGAGGTGGTCTTTGAGAGCGCCGACGGCAAGCAGCGGCGATGGTTCAGCGAGCGCTTTGAGTGTCGCGACTGCGGCATCGAATACATTGAGCCCGAACCGCGCCTATTCAGCTTCAACAACCCCTTCGGCGCCTGCCCCCGCTGCCAGGGTTTTGGCAACACCGTCGATTACGACTACGACCTGGTCATCCCTGACCGCTACCTGACTCTCAAGGACGGGGCGGTCGATCCGTGGACCAAACCCAAGTACGGCAAGTGGCAGAAGGACCTGCTGGCGGCCGCCAGGAACGCCGGCGTGCGCGTGGACGCGCCGTTCCATGAGCTCGACGCGAAGGAACGCAAATTTGTACTGGAAGGCGGCGACGGTTTTCCCGGCGTGGCGGGCTTTTTTGCCGTCTTGGAAACCAAGAAATACAAGATGGGCGTCCGCATCTTGCTGGCGCGCTACAGGGGTTACACCAAGTGCCCCGACTGCGGCGGCGGACGGTTGCGCCAGGAGGCCCTCCACGTCTCCGTCGGCGGCCTGAACATTCGCGACCTGACGGCGCTGAGCCTGGGCCAAGCCTGGCAGTTCTTCAACGAGCTCGCTCTGGAAGGGGAGCGCAAGCAGATCGGCGACCGTCTGCTGGTGGACATTCGCAGCCGCTTGCAGTTCCTCAACGAGGTCGGCCTGGAGTACTTGACGCTCGACCGGCTGTCGTCGACGCTGTCCGGCGGCGAAGCCCAACGGATTCAGCTTGCCACCTCGCTGGGCTCGCGGCTGGTGGGCGCTTGTTACGTGCTCGATGAACCGTCGATCGGGTTGCACAGCCGCGATACGGCTAGGCTGATCGGCATCTTGCAGCGATTGCGCGACCTAGGTAATACGATCGTGGTGGTCGAGCACGATCCGGAGGTGATGCGGTCGGCGGATTTCATCGTGGACCTGGGGCCGGGAGCCGGCGAGCACGGCGGTCTGGTCGTCTTCGCGGGGCCTTACGGAGACCTGATCGGCGACGGCGCTCGCTCGCTCACGGCGGGCTACCTGACCGGCCGTCAGTCCATTCCTGTTCCCGCCAAGCGTCGCGTCCCGGATCCGAAGAAGCAGGTTCGTTTCTTCGGGGCGATGAAGAACAACCTCAAGAACGTGGATGTGGCGATTCCGGCCGGCCTGCTGACAGCGATTACCGGCGTCTCGGGCTCAGGCAAATCCACGCTGGTGCATGAGGTCATCCACGCCGGGCTGGAGCTGCTCCGCCGCGGGGAAGCCGGCGAGGCCCAGGACAACGACGGCCTGCGCCTGCCCTGCCGCAAGATCACCGGGGCGCAAACGTTTTGGGACGTGGTGCTGGTCGACCAGTCGCCCATCGGCCGCTCGCCGCGTTCCAACCCGGTCACCTACGTGAAGGCTTTCGACGAGATCCGCAAGCTGTTCTCAGAAACCCCGGAGGCCGTGCGCCAGGGCTTCAAGCCCGGCTACTTCTCCTTCAACGTGCCCGGCGGGCGCTGCGAGACCTGCCAAGGCGACGGCGTCCAAACCGTGGAGATGCAGTTCCTGGCCGACGTGGAGCTCGTTTGTGAAGACTGCCGCGGCAAGCGTTACGGCCCGAAGGCGCTGGAGATCCAGTACAACGGCAAGAGCATCGACGAGGTGCTGCGGCTGACCGTGGACGAGGCGCTGCTGTTTTTTGCGAGGAAGTCGAAGATCACCTCCAAGCTGGCGCCGCTGGCGGAGGTGGGTCTGGGCTATCTGCGGCTGGGTCAGCCTGCGACCACGCTGTCGGGCGGCGAGGCCCAGCGCGTCAAGCTGGCGGCGCACCTGGCGACCGCCGCCGTCAACCGCAGCCTGTTCATCTTCGACGAGCCCACGACGGGGCTGCATTTTGAGGATATCGCCAAGCTTTTGCGGGCTTTTGAGCGGCTGATCCAGTTCGGCGGCACGGTGCTGACCATCGAGCATAACCTCGATGTGATCAAGTGCGCCGACTGGGTGATCGACCTCGGCCCGGAGGGCGGCGCCGGCGGCGGCGAGATTATCGTCCAGGGCACGCCGGAGCAAGTCGCACAATGCGAGGCGTCCCATACGGCGCGATATCTCAAGCCCGTGCTCGGGTAACTTGCAAAGTGCGCTCAAAAAGGAATAGACTCAGGCCGCGATGTCGCCTACGCCCGCTACCGCCACAAACATATCTCCGGTTGTCCGCCAGCTCCTCAACGAGGTTGCGCGGGAATCAATGCGGGCCGCCGCCATTCTGCTGTTGTTGGTTGTTTTAGCGAGCGGCGGCTATTGGGCGGGAGAGCATTTCGCGGCCCGAACGAGCGCCGAGTTTCTGCCGTGGATCGGGGGCTTCGCCGGCTGCGCCCTATGGCTGGCCGTTCGCCCGCGCCGACGCAGGAAACGGGGAAGCGCTTGCAGCTCGGGACAGGTCAGCGTTTATCACGGGGAGCCGTACGATGACGACGGCATCTGGTTCGACGGCGGCGGCAATAAATAACGGCTCTTCCGGGTTTGGAGTGGGCGGACAGCGGACGAAGCCGACCTCTGGTTCT
>CAYOPA010000280.1:0-7410 GCA_964405625.1 uncultured Bryobacterales bacterium | reverse complement strand
GGCTTGAGCCGCGTCGCCGACGCCGCCCAACGGCCGATCCGAAAATCATCGGCGTAGCCGGATGTTAGATTGGCGATGCTGACGGCGAGCTTGCCGCTCGCGTCGCAGGTGTAAGTCTCCTCGATCACCTGCGAGCAGGCGGCCTCCGACCAGATGATGTGGGAGGCGGCCAGATCCTGGCCCCGCAGGCCGGGATCGAATGGAAAGCCGATCTCGTCCCACAACGTGATGTCGCCGGCCGGCTTGCCGTCATCGCTCAGGTGGCTGCATTCCAGGTAGCGGAACTTGCCGATGTTGTGGACCGGCTGGTAGCTGCGCGCAATCTTCAGGGGCGCTTCGCCCGCCGCCGGCAGCTCGTCGCCCTTCGAAAACAGCGGGTCAAACGAAATCTCGCGCCCGGAGTCGGCTTCGCGGTAGACCCCGAAGTAGCGCGTAAATCGGTCGCGCAGCACGTAGCCCTTCAGGGCGTCGGATTGCACGCCCAAGCCGATCGCAGTCGAGGAGCGGCCATGCGCCGAGCGCTTGACCCGGCGGCCGAAGCTCTCGCGCAGGCCGCGCGGCACCAGCGGCAGCTCGCTCCCGCCGCCCGCCACATAGACCGTCTCGATGCGGCGATCTTCCGAGCCGACCCCGTCGATCTGAAATCCGTTGCGGTTGAGCAGATCCTCAACGGCGTGCAATGTCTCGTCCACCGCCGCCCGACTGTTCTCGTAGAAATCGGTCACCGGCACCGACACGGTTCCCCAGCCCTCGCGAACCAAGTCCAGTTCGACGACGATTTTGCGCGAATTGGGCTTGACGCCTTCCTTCTTCTGGCGGCACTCCTCCCGCAGCAGGAACCACTCCGTCTGCGACATCGCCTCGCGATCCTGCTCGGAGACGCCGGCCTCGGCCAAGGCCGATTCCGCCAGAATGTCGTCGAAATCGTCGCCGCCGAGGGTGGAAATGCCCTCCGAGCTCAGCACGCGGTGCTCAGCGCCGAGCAGCTCGACCAACGAAACATCAAAAGTGCCGCCGCCGAGGTCGTAGACCAGCACGTAGCGGGCCTGCTTGTCGTCGTCGGCCGGGTTCAGGTGGGAGTATTCGATGGCCGCCGCCGAGGGCTCATTGAGCAGGCCCAACACTTCGAAACCGCCCCAACGAAAGGCCTCCGCCGTCAAGAAGCGCTGGTTCGTATTGGCGTTGGCCGGCACGCCGAGCTGCACCTCCAGCGTGGAAAGGTCGCCGGGGGCGTTGGAATTTTCCTGAATCTGGCGCCGCAGCTCCGACGTCAGCTCGGTCAGCACGGTGCGCAGCGGCACGACGGCGTCGCCGAGCTCGAGCTCGGTCCGCGGGCCGGCGTGGGCGAGGATACGCTTGAGGGAGCGAACGATGGTCCAGTCCGGGTCGGCTTGCAGTTGCCAAGCCTGCCACCCGTAACGGCGCTCGTCGCCGCGAGCGGCCACCAGCGGCGGAAACCAGTCGCGGACATCACCGTCGGGGCCTTCAAGCTGAACGATCGGGTAATTGCCTCGATCGGCGGCAGCCACGACGATTCGGGTGGTCCCGAAATCAATTCCGAGTCGCATGACGAAAGGCGCGTCGCGCACGCGCGGTTTGTTTGAGTATACGCTGAATTGGTCCCGCTTCCCCGCCGAAGCGAGCTGACACTTCCCATGCGTGGCCGCGAAATCATCCGCTGGACGCTATTCGCCATGGCGGCCTGGCTACTTTTCTTTGACGCGACCGGGCTGCGTGGCTTGATCGGGCCTGACGAGCCGCGCTACGCCTCGGTGGCGCGCGAGATGTGGCGGTCCGGCGACTGGATCACCCCCCGGCTGGCGGGCGAGCCTTGGCTGGAGAAACCCGCGCTGCTGTACTGGATGGGCGCGGCGGCGCTGGCCCTGGGCGTGGAGCTCGACCAGGCCACGCGGCTCCCCGTGGCGGCGTTGAGCTGCGCATTTCTGGTGTTCTTTCACTGGCGATTGCGGCGTGTATTTGACGACACGACCGCGGATATTTCCACTGCCGTGCTGTTGACCAGCGGGGGTTGGGCGGCCTTCAGCCAGGTGGGGGTCTTTGATCTGCCGCTGACGGCGACGGTCTCGGCGGCGCTGCTGTTGCTGCTGGAATGGGTCGCTGACCCGGCGGACAAACGCCGGCTGCCGTGGTTTGGCGCGCTGCTGGGCGCGAGCATGTTGGCCAAAGGGCTGGCCGGGCCGGCTGTAGCGACGATGGCGGCGTTGGGCGTCTGCTCGCTGCGCGGAATTTGGCCGGTAGCCCGCGACCTGATCCACTGGCGAACGCTGGGGCCGTTTCTGGCGGTCTGCGGGCCGTGGTACCTGCTCTGTTACGCGGCCAACGGGCAGGCGTTTGTGGACGAGTTTCTGTGGCGCCACCATGTGCTGCGGCTGATTAGCCCGGAGATCCAGCACGTGCAGCCGTTCTGGTTCTATTTGCCGGTACTGGCCGGAGCGTTGCTGCCGTGGACGCCCCTCGTCCTGGCGCTGCCATGGCGGCGGCTCTGGGACGATCCGCGGACGCGGTTTGTTCTGCTGTGGACGGCCGGGACGCTGCTGTTCTTTTCGGCTTCGACCAATAAGCTGCCCGGCTACATCCTACCGGCGCTGCCGCCGGCCGCCGTCTTGATCGGGCTGCGGTTGCGCTTCCCGCCGACCCCCCGCGCGGCGCTGACGGCCGCGGCGCTGCTGCTGGGCCTGCTGCCGTTGGCCGCCGCGGTGCTGCCGGAGGCGTTGGCGTCGGGGCTGCCGCGAGCTTGGCCGCCGGATGATCTCTCCTGGTCGCTGGGCGCGCTGCCCGCGTTGGTCGTCGGCGTGGTGGCTTGGGCCGCCTGGACGGGCAGGCGCCAACTGGCCGTCGGCGCCCTGGTGCTGGCGGCTGTTTTGGGGCTGTCGGCCCTCAAACGGTCGGTGTTCCCGCAGCTCGACGCCGTCGCCGGGGCGCGCGGCCTGCTGGACCAGACGCCGCTCGACAGCGTCTGCGTGGGCGAGGTTCGCCGCCACGTCCTCTACGGCGTCGATTTCTACAGCGACCGCCAGATCCCTGCCTGTTCGCAGTCGCCACGTCCCTACCGTATCGAAGGCGACCCACCCCGAATTGTTGGTCCGTAACCTTTCTTGACGCGCTCCGAAAGGACTACCAGGAACCGGATACC
Source organism: uncultured Bryobacterales bacterium (assembly GCA_964405625.1). Taxonomy (GTDB): domain Bacteria; phylum Acidobacteriota; class Terriglobia; order Bryobacterales; family UBA6623; genus RI-231. Next base: position 4,256 of record CAYOPA010000280.1, on the reverse strand, counting down.
GACCGTCCGGTATGGAGCGCAATATGTCCAAAGGAACCCATTCTCAAAAGGACCCGGCGTTGACTCGCAAGGAGCGGGAGTTGCTCACGCTGCTTGAACAGAACCCGGGGCGCTGTTTTTCCAGAAGTTACCTGCTCAAACGCATCTGGGGTTATAGCGATCAGGCGCGCACCCGCACCGTGGACGTGCATGTCAGCCGGCTGCGCAAGAAGCTGGAGAGCCGGCGCGAGCTGGCCATCCACACCGTCGTACGGCGCGGCTATGTCTTAGAAAGGCGCTCGTCCGGCCAACCGGCAGCGATGTTCGGCTACGCCGCAGCGGTGTAGTAGCGACGGACAGGAATGTCCGTCGCCACCAAAGGCAGCCTCAGTAGCCTCGGTAGCGACGGACATTCCTGTCCGTCCTGATGGATCACGCGTAGCGCCGCAGCAGGTCCAGCACGATCTGCGCCCTTCGCACGCGCTCTTTGGATAGCGCGATCGCCGTCGCCTCAATGTGCGTGCCGCAGGGATAGATGTCCGGCGAATTCTTCAGGCCCAGCTTTACGTACAGCGGCGCCGCCACGCGGATCAGCTCCGGCGTTTCGTAGTGGCGGATGAATCCGCCGATGTTGTCCGGCGCCTCCACATAAAAGTCGATTGGCGCGTCGATGGCCTGCCGGATCGAGGCAAGCTGGGGCAGCGTCAGGTCCGACGGCACATTGATCGTGGTCGCTCCCAAGTCCTCCAGCACGCGCGCCGAAGCCGCGTTGCACGGCGCCATCATCACGGAGGTTTTCAAGATCAGGTCAGCCGGCAGGTCGCCCGCTTTCTTCATGCGGTCAATCACGGCGATGAGGCCGATGTCGGACACCAGAACCGAGTTGATCCCGAGCTTGACGGCGCGCTTGACGTCTTCGAGGGCGTAGACGATCTGGTCCATTCCGCGCAGGCTCAAGCCCAGTGTCTTACCGGCCGGAGCGTAGGCCTGGGCGCCGATGTCATAGGTGGCCCGCGGGCCGACGAAGAGGTTGACCTCGATCGAGTTTTCGCGACCGAGTTGGGCCATTTCCAGGATCTCGTCGTCAGTGAGCAACTGGATGCCGCTGCCCTGGCTGATGCGGTGGACGGTCACCCCGCGTGCGGCGGCCTCGTCGAGCACCGCCCGAAAGGCGCGCGGACCTTCCGTGGACGGGATTTCGAGCTTGTAGGCCGAGCCGTCGGCGAAGCGCTTCGATGAAGATGGCGCCTCGGCCGGGTCGCGTGGCGGAAAGCCGTGTTTCGACAAGGAATCGCGGGTCGCTTGCATGGGGGTGCTCCAGGAAGAAACTTTAACTGACGACGAGGCCTTCGCGGTCGATGGCGGGGAACATCGCCTCGGCTTGCCGGCCCTGCTTGCGGAACTCTTGGCAGACCAGTTCCACCACTTCGCGCCGGCCGCTTTCGAAGAACACAATCATCGACGGTCCCGCGCCGCTCATCGCACAGCCCAGCAAGCCCGGCGCGCGCAGATCGAGGATCTCCTTCATGCCGGGAACGTTGCCCATGCGGTAGGGCTGGTGGAGGCGATCGAACAGCGCGTCGGGGAAGACGTCCTTGTTGCCGGTGGCCATGGCCGCAACCAGTAGCGTGGCGCGCTGCAAGTTATAGACGGCGTCCTCGCGCTTCACCATCTCCGGCAATACGCCGCGCATGCCGCTGGTGGCCAGCTCAAAGTCCGGGCAGACGATGGCCACCGAGAAGGCTTCAGGAATCTCCAGCCGGATCGCCCGCGTGACGCCGTCCTCCCCGATGGCGGCGGTCGTAATCGAGCCCAACACGGCTGCGGCGACATTATCCGGGTGACCCTCAAACCGGGCGGCCTCATCGAGCACGCGGTGCGCATCCCAACCGAGGCCGAGGGCCCCATTGGCGATCGCCACGCCCGCTGTCAGAGCCGAGGCGCTCGAACCCAAGCCCTTGCCGATCGGGATGTCGTTTTCGATCTCCAAGTACAACGGCGGCATCGCGCGGCCCTGCTCGGCGGCGACGCGCAGGGCCGTGCGCCAGATCATGTTTGTCTCGTCAGTGGGGATGGAGTGCGTATCACGGCCGGAGAGCTTGATCTCCAGTGCGTCGGCCGTCCGGAAGCGGCAGGTCAAGTGGATGGCTAATGCCAGGCCGAGAGTGTCAAAACCCGGCCCCAGGTTGGCGCTCGAGGCCGGCGCCCGCACGGTCGTAGAAGCGGACATGGACCCCCGATTATATCGTCAGCAGGCTGCGACTCGGGGGCGCGGTTGTCTATCGACCGGGTGCTTCAGGCGGCCGCTCAGGCTGCCTGAGGTCGGTCATGGCGCTGGGCGGCCACCGACTTTTCGGGGCGGAGCTCGCAAATCGCGAAGTCGGCGCCGCAGGACACAGCATGCCTGCGAAGGGCCTCATCGGGGTTTGGCGAGCAGACGATCAGGCTTGCGGTCGATCCTGCATTCACGAGCTCGCGCAGCAACGTATACCAGTTGCCATCGGGCAGTGAAACAGGAGTCGCCACCATGCGCACTCTGCACGCACGAAGGGCGCGGCGGACGCCTTGGCAGCCGTCCATCCACAGGAGCTCAGGGCTGGCTTCCTGCGTCTGTGCGTCGAATCCGTCGACGACGACGAGAACGTTTTCCATGCGATCAAAAGACTCCGTTCCGAGAGCTCTCAGGGCGCGTGCAAAGTGATAAGCAAACAGGTGGCCAAGTCGTACCCCAAAAGTTTTCAACGGCGTACGGCTCCATGCGGCAAACCAAGCCGCGTAAATTTGCCCAGATCGTGTAAGTATTACCTACCCTGGCCGTGGGACAATGGGCCGCTGATGAGCCAAAACTCCCCGTACATGCAAACGCCCGCCCCGCCGGTGCCGAAGACTTTCATGGAGTTCCTGAAAGCTTTCGGGCCCAGCATCATCGTGGTGCTTACGTGGCTCGGCGCCGGCGACATCGTGGACATGGGAGTGGCGGGCAGCAACTACGGGTACTCGTTGCTGTGGGTGCTGGTGGTGGCGGTGTTCATGCGCTTCGTGCTGGTCTCGGTGATTGGCCGCTACCAGCTCTGCAACCAGCACCAGGAGAACGTGCTGGACGGGCTGGTGAGGCTGCATCCCTGGTACGCGCCGGTGCTTTTTGTGGGCGCGATCGGCATGGGGCACGTCTATGAGTCCTACATGACGGTCGGGACGGGCGAAACGCTGCGCAACATGACCGGGGCGGGGGAGACCTGGATGTGGGCGATAGCCTGTAACGCCCTGGCTTTCGTGCTGATCATTCGCGGAAAGTACACGCTGCTGGAGCTGCTGTTTAAGTTCTTCTTGGCGATGCTGTCGATCTCGTTCATCGGATCGGCGATATGGGTGGGCTTCAGCGGCGTCGATGTGCTGCGCGGCCTGACCAGCTTTGAGATGCCGGGGCAGCAGGGGCGGTTTGGGTCGATGACGGTGGCCATGGCGATGATTGGGGCCGTCGGCGGCTCGTTCATGAACCTGGTGTACCCGTACTTTTTGGAGGAGAAGGGCTGGCGGGGGCCGCAGTATCGGCGCGTGCAGCTCTACGACCTGATCCTGGGCGTGGTGGTGATGGTCCTGCTGAACTTGGCCGTGTGGATCCTGGGGGCGGAGCTGCTGTTCCCGGACCAGCACATCTCGAAACTTGACGACTTGCCGAACCTGCTGTCGACGGTGTTGGGGCCGTGGGGGCGGTTGTTGTTCTATTCGGGCGTATTCGCGGCGATCTTCACGTCGGTGCTGGGGCACGCGGCGGGCCTGGCGTCGTTGGGCAGCCACGCCTGGATTCGTTGGCGCACGGGCGTGGCGCCGCACGCCGAGCAGTACAAGAATCACCCGATGTACCGCTGGATCGTGATCTGGTGCCTGGTCTCGCCGCTGATCTGGACGCTGCCGGGAATGCCGGACTTTGTGACGCTAACGTTGGCGGCGAACTCGGCGCAGGTGGTGCTGCTCCCGCTGCTGGCGGGGGGCCTGTGGCGGATTACGGCGAGCGCGCAGTACATTGGCGAGCAGCACAAGAACAGTTGGTGGGAGAACCTGACGCTGGCGCTGCTGTTTGCGCTGGCGATCTACGGGGCCTACAAGTCAGGCGGGCTGATCTTCAGCGGCTTCGGCGGCCACTAGGCGATCAGACGAAATTGTCATAAGATAGAAAAGCAGCCTCGCCATCCAGGCCAGGGCGCGTAGCTCAGTTGGTTAGAGCGCCTGCTTCACACGCAGGAGGTCCCCAGTTCGAGTCTGGGCGCGCCCACCAT
>CAYOPA010000279.1:0-7451 GCA_964405625.1 uncultured Bryobacterales bacterium | reverse complement strand
TCGCCATCACCGAGACCGCCGCCGCCGCCGAGCCCGAGCCTCTTAACCTCAACGAGCTGATCGAAAAGCTCTCCGCCGACTTCGGCATCCACCCGGCGCTGGTCCGCAGCGTCATCGCCGCCGAATCCGCCGGCGACGCGACGGCGGTCTCTCACAAAGGCGCCATCGGGCTGATGCAATTGATGCCCGGCACCGCGGCCGAGCTGGAAGTCGATCCGTGGCAGCCCGACCAGAACGTCTTGGGAGGATTGCGCTACCTGCGCCAGATGCTCGAACGCTATCAAGGCAAGCCCGATCAGGTGTTGCTCGCGCTGGCGGCCTATAACGCCGGACCCGGCGCCGTGGACCGCCACCACGGCCTACCGCCCTACAACGAAACCCGCGCCTATGTGCGGCGCGTGCTGGAACGATTCCTGAAGCTCAGCGACTAACGACGAGGTCTTCCAGCCGTCGCCGGACCGACTCCGCCGCCTCCACGCGCAGCCGGACCCCTTCCTCGCAGTCCTCGCGGTCAATAACCCGCGCATGCTCATACAGAAAGCTCAGCCTGTCGCCCGCCTCATGGGGGATCAGGTAGCTCGCCTCGGCCAGCGGATCATCGGGAAGCGCGGCCTCGATGGCGGCGGACAGCCAGTCGAGCCCTTCGCCGGATTGGGCCGAAATCGCCACAACGGCGACGCGGCCGCCAGCGGTGCGCTCAGCATCAAGCACGGCCCGAGCCGTCTCGCGGTCCGTCCGGTCGAGCTTGTTGAGCACCAGAATCTGTGGCTTCTCGGCGGCTTCAAGCTCGCCCAGGATGCGATCCACCTCGCGCATCTGCTCGCGGCGATGCTCTGACGACAGATCCACGACATGTAGGATCATCGACGCCTGCGTGACCTCTTCGAGGGTGGCGCGGAACGCCTTGACCAACGTTGTCGGCAGCCGCCGGATGAAGCCGACGGTGTCCGAGAGCAGCACGCGGCGGCGGCTGGGGAGCTCCAGCACGCGGATGGTCGGGTCGAGCGTGGCGAACATCTTCTTGTCCGCCAGCACGTGAGCCGCCGTCAAGGCGTTGAAGAGAGTGGACTTACCGGCGTTGGTGTAACCGGCCAGCGCGATGGTGCTCAGCGGCACCGCCGTGCGCTTCTTGCGTTGCAGGTCGCGCGTCGAGCGCACCTTGTCCAGGTCGGCCTTGAGCTTGTCGATGCGCACGGAGATGCCGCGCCGATCGGTTTCCAGCTTCGTCTCGCCCGGACCTCGCGTACCGATGCCGCCGCCCAGCCGCGACAGCGCTATGCCGCGCCCGGTGAGCCGTGGCAGCAGGTAGCTCAATTGCGCCAGCTCCACTTGCAGCTTGCCCTCGCGCGTCCGCGCATGGCGGGCAAAAATGTCGAGGATAAGCTGGGTGCGATCGATGGTGCGCCGGTCGAGTTCTTTTTCGAGGTTGCGCTGCTGCGTGGGCGTGAGCGGGTGGTCGAAGAGCACGAAGTCGGCCTTCATCTCCTCGGCCCAGGCCTTGACCTCCAGCACCTTGCCGCTGCCGATCAGCGTGGCGGGCTCCACCCGGTCGCGCGACTGGATCGTGCGGCCCAGAACGACGGCGCCGGCGCTTCCGGCCAGCTCTTCGAGCTCATCGAGGGACTCCTCGGCCGTATAATCGCCCAACAGCTCTTCGCTGGGAGACTGCCGCAGGTCCACGCCGACCAGGACGCAGCTTTCGGGCTGCCCTGCGACGGTTTCTTCCATGGGACGGTTGGTTCGAGACAAATTCGTGGATTCCAGGGCGCGGCGGGTCCGGGCGTTTCGGCGAGGCCCGACCGCGCGTTGATGACTATCTCTGCAATGCTACCGGACGCGGGCCGCTACTCGTCGTCCTCGATTGGCCGGCCCGCCCGCGGAGGCTCGCCCGGTTGGCGCGGAACGCCAGGCGCGGTCCCGGGCTCATGTTCCTGGTCGCCGCCGCTGTACCGACTGCCGCCGCCGGCGTACGCCCCACCGGGCGCACCGTGGGCATGCGGGCTCTGCCGGGGGATCACCACCGTGGAGATGGCGTGCTTGAAGATGAGCTGCTCCTGGTGGTTCGCCTCAAATACTACGCAGTACTTGTCAAACCCACGAACCCTACCGGACAGCTTCACTCCGCTGGTGAGATAAATCGTCACAGGCAGGCGCTCTTTCCTCGCGGAGTTGAGGAAGGCGTCTTGCAAATTCTGGCTCGGCATGAGTCAGCACCTCAGCGGCCTCGAAGGGGTCGAACGTCGCCCTGGGAAGCCGAGCTAGTCAAAAAAACGGGTCGTCGCGACATCGGCGGCGGCCTCATGAGCCTGAGGATACACGAATCCCCCCAATCTTCCTATCTAGATGCGGTTTACGTGCGGATGGTTACGCATTGGCGTCAGCCCGACTCGACGCTGAGGCCGCCCTGTAGGCTAGACTGACTACGTGTCGATCCCGGCCATTAAGCAAATCGGTAACGCGATGAAGACTCTGAACCCGAACGAGGTTCGGGCGATGGCCGATCGCGATGTGTACGTGGGGGTCCTGGCGGCCGACGACGAGGTCGCCGCCGAGATCTTCTCCTACCTGCTGCCGCCCACGCTCTCCGAGCAGCGCCGCAGGCAGGCGGGCAGACGCATCGTGCGAGTCGCCAACGAGGCTGACTTCGCCCGCTGCACCGTCGGATTCGCGGAGCGCGGCGTGCCGCACCCCGAGAATTTCTATCGATTCGACCCCGCGCGCCCCGCTGTCGCGGTCAAGGACGCGCTCGACGACAACGACGAGGACGCCCTGGCGCTGGCGCGTTGGTTCCAGCCGTTCCGCGACGAGCTCATCGAGCGAACGATCTGGAAGGTGAGCAAGGAAAACGCCCTGTTCACCGTGGCTACGGCCGCTCCGAACATCATCCCCAACGTCCTGATGGTTCCGTGGGCCGCCGGCGAGTTCGCCTCTGACACCGCGTTCCTGACGATGAACCAGGTGCGCATGGCGTTCCTGCTGGCGGCGGCCAGCGACCACGACATCGGTTACAGCGACCAAAAAGGACAAATCGGCTCCATCGTGGCGGCGGCTTTCGGCTGGCGAGCCCTGGCCCGGCAGTTGATCGGAAAAATTCCCGCCGGCGGCGGCCTGGTGGCCAAGGGCTTGGTGGCCTTCGCCGGCACATACGCGGTTGGCAAGGGCCTTGAGAAATTCTTCCAGGTCGGCAGCGGTTTGACGCCGGACGAGCGCCGCCGCTACTACGACGACGCCTTTCAGCGCGGTCGCAATACCGTTACCGAAATGGTCGACCGGGTGCGGCAGACGCGCCCCGACTCCTCGGCGGCCGACTCGCCGGCTGCAACGACCCGTCCCGCGCATGGCTGAGCCGCTTTCGCGGAGGTCGATATTTGCGGCCCTCGCGGTCGCCCTGCAACCGAGCCTACGGGGGGCGGAGGAGGAGCAACAGCAGGGCGGGTTGGAGGGCAAGCCGCTGTGGCGCACCACTCCGCTCGACATCACCGACGCCGTTGGCTACTTCATTGACGAGCCCAGCCTGGGTGCGCAACCCGGCGACGTTGAGCTAGCCTACTGGGCTCTCGCGGCCTGGGATGACGCGCTCAGCGGAATGTTCTGTTTCACGCCAGCGCCAGCCGCCAAGGCGCTGATTCGCGTTTATTGGGGCCAGACCGGCGACCGCCTTGGAATGATGCAAGCCATCGATGTCGATAGACGCCGCGGGTCGGAGGTCTATGTCGACCCTCACGCCGACCGTTACCACCCGCAACTGGCCGTTCTGGCCGAGAACGACCCGCTGTTTCGAGACGCGACCATCTTTCGCACTTTGCTCCATGAGATCGGCCACGCTCTGGGGCTGGTCCACACCCTCGGCATGGACGACGCCATGTACTTCGGCGGGGACTACGTGGGCTTCTATCGAAACTATCGCGAAAGCGTGCAGACCCGTGACGAGATGCGCTTCCGGCCCGGATTGTCGGCGATGGATCGGGAGCGGTTGCGCGGGCTTTATCCGGAAAGGGCGCTGGACCCGCCGGCGTAAGCTTGTCCGGCGTGGCCCTGCACTATACTCAAGAGCGTGAAGCCCTTCGCGGTTGTAGCCCTGCTGTGCGCCGCTTTGGTCGTCCCGGCGGGCGCTGATTCGCCGGCCAAGGACCAGGAACAGGTCGCGATTCGCGGACACGTGCTCGTCGCGCCGGACCATGACGCCGACCACCGGCTCAAGTCCGACGACGGCAAAATCTGGACGCTGGTCGTGGAAACCGACGCTTTCCACTCGCTCCACGACCCCGAGCTCGCCGGCCGCACCTGGGAGCTCGTCGGCTATCCGCTTGGAAACGACCGCTTCGATGTCCGCAAGCTCTTTACCATCAAAGACGGCGAGCGGCATGCCGTAACCTACTACTGCGAGATCTGCCACATCGTCAGCTATCGGCCCGGCCTGTGCATGTGCTGCCAGGAAGATGTCGAGCTGCGCGAAACCCCCGTGGAGAAATAATGCTTTTGAAAGCGGCGGCCCTGCTCCTCTCCGCGGCGGCCATTTCACTCATGCACGCGCAACCCTATTCCGCCACCGTCGCCCGCGAGGACGGCGTCGATGTGATCCGGCTGGTCGACTCCGGCCGCAACATGCAGGTCTCGATCGCGCCGAAGGTTGGCGCGATGGCCTATGCGTTTCTGGTCAACGGCCACAACGCGCTGTACTTCCCGGCCGACTCCATCGCGGAGTTTGCAAAAGCGCCGCGGCTGGCGGGCGTGCCGCTGTTGTGGCCCTGGGCGAACCGGCTGGACCGCGACGGGTTTTTCTTCGAGGGCAAGCTCTTCCGGCTCCAGGAGGGGCTGGCGCCGTTTCGGCGGGATGGGTCGAATTATCCCATCCACGGGCTGCTGGCGTTCTCCGATCTTTGGGAGACGGCGGGCCTGAGCGCCGACGACCAACGCGCGGAGGCCCGGCTGGTGTTGGAGTTTTCCCGCCACCCCGAGCTGATGGGGCAGTTCCCGTTCGCTCACACCGTGGAAATGCGCTACAGCCTGGGCGGCGGCGGGCTGGAAGTGACGTTCCGCATCGACAACCACAGCGCCCGAACGATGCCGGTTTCGCTGGGCTTTCACCCCTACTTCCAGGTGACCGATTCGCCCCGCGGTCAGTGGTCGGTCGAGCTCCCGGCGGCTTCGATCTGGAAGCTTAACGAGCGAGTGACCCCGACGGGCGAGAAGATCCCCAGCGAGGAGCTTTTCCCACAGCGCAAGAAGATGCCGATCCAGGGGGCCACGCTGGACCACGTCTTCGGCGATCTGGAGCGCGGCGCGCGGGACGAGGCGACCTTTGTGCTGCGCGGCGACAAACAAGCCGTCGCTGTGGATTTCGGACCGACCTTCGACGTGGCGGTGGTTTACGCGCCGCAGCCGCGAGGGGACGCCGGCTTTGTCTGTTTCGAGCCGATGGCCGGCGTCACCAACGCCATCAACTTGGCGCACGAGGGACGCTACAGCGATCTGCAAACCATCCCGCCGGGCGAAAGCTGGAGCGGATATTTTCGCGTTCGTCCGACAGGCTTCTGACTCAGGGTCGCGTAGGGGCGGCCGGAAGGCCGCCCAAAACCAGTTGAGACTGGAAAGCCAGCAGCTCGGCCGCCGCCTTCCTCTCACGCCCCTAAACGCGAAGCCCGCAAGGACTCCAAGTAGCGCCCCAAGCCGGCCATGCAATCCAGAAGCACTCGCGGGTCCCGCGCATTTTTGGCGAGCCCCATGGCGCCCTCAATCGAGGCCACGAAGTAGGTCGCCGCCTGGCGGCAATCCACGCCCGAGCAGACGCAGCCCGCCGCTCGGCCGGCCTCCAAACACTCGGCGACTCCTTGTACCCACATCTGAAATACCGCCTCCACGCGTCGCCGGAACTCGTCATCCACCGGCGACATCTCTTGCGCCAAGTTGTTGAGAGGACAACCGGTTTCGGCGGCTGAAGCCAGCTTCTCGGGAGGGAACGAGGCGATCAGATGGAGCAGACCCTCGATCGGATCGTCGTAGCGCTGGAGAGGCTCGACCCACATCTCGCGAATTTTGCCGCCGATGAGCTCGTCCACAACGGCGTAACCCAATGCGGCTTTGTTCGGAAAATGATAGTACAGCGCGCCCTTGGTCAAGCCCGTATCGGCGAGAATGCGATCCAGGCCGGCGGAGCGGAATCCGTGGCGCTGGATCTCCACAAACGCCGCCTGCAGGATGTTCGTCCGCGTCTGATCAGGATTTCGCTTGGCTACAACCACAACCGCTCGCTGTAACGCCTTTTTCCGGGGCGTACATACCGATTAGTATGGAAATAAGGCGGATCGGCTGTCAATCATACTGTTCGAAACGCGTGGGCCGTCGAAGCCGTCAACCTGTTACCGGATTGTCCGGCGAGCGATGCCCGAAGTTGCGATAGTATAAAGGTTTCACACCACTGGAGGACGAGGACGAATGAAGAGACTGATTGGATTGATGACGGCGGGCCTGCTGGCCGTATCCGCTCCCCTGGCGGCGCAGGACGCGGCAGTGGGCCAGGAGATTTTCGACACCAAGTGCTCGGTGTGCCATAACGCCGACAACGCCGACAAAAAGATCGGTCCCGGATTGGCCGGCATTAAGGACGGCAAGCTCCCTAGCGGCAAAGACGCCACGACGGAGAACATAATGGAGAATCTCAACAAGGGCGGCAACGGCATGCCGGCCTTTGAGAAGCTGCTCAGCGACGACGAGAAGGCGGACATCGTCGCCTACGTCAAGACCCTCTAGTCGAACAAACGGCTGACCATATCCTTCAATAGAGGGGCGCTGCCATCAGGCCGCGCCCCTTTTTGTTTGCCGGCGAACGCCTGAGCTGCTTATGGCTGAATTCCGTCTCGTCTCTTCCGTACACGTCCTCGACACGGAGGTCTTCGAAGTCCGCCGTGAACGCGCCGAGCATCCCTCGGGCGCCGCGCTGGATCGGCACGTCACCGTGAACGCCCCGGCGACAGTTATCCTGCCGCTGGGCGCCGACGGCAAGATCCTGTTGATCCGCCAGTACCGTCTGCCGGTGCGGCGCCGGCTGTGGGAGCTTCCCGCCGGCCGTTGCGACCCCGGCGAGAGCGAGGAAGAGACCGCCCGCCGCGAGCTGATCGAGGAGACAGGCTATCGAGCAGGCAAGCTCACCCGCTTGCTGGACTTCTTCCCCGCCCCCGGATTTGCATCCGAACGGATGATCGCTTTCCTGGCCGAGGAGCTGACCGCGGGCGAAGCCGAGCCCGAGCCCTACGAGCTGATCGAGACGCGCTGGGTCGAGCGCACGGAAGCATTGGAGATGATTCGGGTCAACGAGATCCAGGACGCCAAGACGATTGGCACAATTCTGTACTGCCAGACCTTCTTGTTTGGCTAGTGGTCTGCGTCACACGCTTTGCACATTATCAAGGGCCTTGCGGGCGCGCTTAACCTTGGCGAGGATGTCGGAGGCC
>CAYOPA010000278.1:0-7457 GCA_964405625.1 uncultured Bryobacterales bacterium | reverse complement strand
ACGAAGAGCGCAGGCTCACCGGGGACCAACTGTGGAGAGTCTACGGCGGCCACCGCATCTGGGTCGGGCCGGAAAGACCGTCGTACACCTGCGTCCCCGACAATCTGCCGCCCCGCATCGTCCGCACCGACTCGTCCATCCTGGCGACTTCGCCGGTTGACGACGCCGGCATCGAAAAGGCGATCGAGGTTCGGCTGGCCCCGACGGGCTCCCGGGCGACCGTCATTCATCGGTTGACCAACCGTTCCCGCTGGCCGTTGCGATTCGCGCCTTGGACGCTGTCGATGATGGCGCCGGGCGGCGTCGCCATCGCTCCGTTTCCCGACCGGGGCACGCACCCGGAAGTCTTGGCGCCGTCCAACCCGCTGGTAATGTGGGCGTTTACAAACTGGTCCGACCCGCGCTGGCGGCTTCTGGAAAAATACATCACCCTGCGGCAGGACCCGGCGCTGTCGTCGCCGGTGAAGGCCGGCCTGTTCCGCCCGCTGACGGCCGCCGCCTACTGCCTCGGCGGCGACGCCTTCGTCAAAACGTACCAGGCCCAGCTCGGCCGCGAATACCCCGACATGGGCTGCTCCCTGGAGCTTTTTGCCAACGACATGGTCCTGGAGATCGAGACGCTCGGGCCGCTGGAGTCCGTCGAGCCCGGCGAGACGATCGAGCACGTTGAGGAGTGGTCGCTGCACCGCGGGGTCGCCCTGACGGCGCTCAGCGACAGCGAGCTTGATAGGCTGATTCTGCCGTTGTTTGCGCGCGGCTGAGTGAGGGCGTCGTGGCTGAGTACCTGAAGGGCCGTCCGCTCGCGACAGGACGCGTCGGCGTCTTGGCGTCGGCGTTCAACCCGCCGACCATCGCGCACGTGGCGCTGGCGGAGGCCGCGCGGGAAGCGGCCGGCCTGGACCAGATCGCCTTTGCACTGGCCCGGCGGCTGCCCCACAAGGATTTCGAAGACACCAGCTTTGAGCAGCGCCTGGAGCTACTGCGGGCGTTGACCGACGAACGCGACGAATGGGCCTGCGTCGTCACCGACGGCGGGCTGTTTGTGGAGATGGCCCGCGAGCTCAAAACCCTGAGCGGGCCGGGCGTGCAGGCGCTGTTGCTCTGCGGGCGAGACGCCGCCGAGCGGATCGTCGGTTGGGATTATGGCGACGCGCCGCCGATACAGGAGCAACTGCGAGAGTTTCGGATGGTTGTGGCCGCGCGAGCTGGAGAGTACTGTCCTCCAAACAAGATTGCCGCTGGAGTGCTGTCGGTGACGTTGCCGCCGGAATGCGCGCCGGTGTCGTCGTCGGCGGTGCGAGCGGCGATCGCCGCCGGCGCCGATTGGGAGGCGCTGGCGCCGCCCGCCGTTGTCGAGCTCGTTTTGCGGCTGGGACTCTACGGACTGCGGGCGCCCTAGAGTCGAAGCGACGGCCCGGCTTCTTGCTAACCTATGCGTCTCGGCGTCCGCAATCGCAGCGATGAATCGGAAACTAGCCCTGCCCCTGGTTCTGCTACTGGCCGTGGCGCACCAGGACTTCTTTTTCGCTGACGACGCCACCTTGGTGTTCGGGTTCCTGCCTGTCGGGCTGGCCTACCATGCGCTGTACTGCGTGGCGGTGTCCTTGTTGTGGGTGATCGTCATTCGCTACGCCTGGCCTGTGGATCTGATCGCCCTGGCCGAAGACGAGGAGCCGCCGCGGCCAGAAGCATGACGCAACTCGTCTTGATGGTCTTCTACTTGGGCCTGCTGCTGGGCCTGGGGTTCTTCTCCAGCCGTCTTTTCCGCGGTACGGCGCAGGATTACTTTCTGGCCAGCCACTCGATCGGGCCGGTGTTGTTGCTGCTGTCGATTTTCGGCACTACCATGACGGCCTTTGCACTGGTGGGCGCGGCAGGCGAGGCCTATGTCCAAGGGATCGGCGTGTTCGGCGTCCTGGCGTCCTGGTCGGCGCTGGTCCACACGGCGGTCTTCTTCTTCGTGGGCATCCGGCTATGGTCGCTCGGCAAGCGGTACGGCTATATGACGCAGATCCAGTTCTTTCGCGACCGCTTTGAGAGCGACGCGCTGGGGCTGTTGCTTTTTCCCCTTCTGGTGGGCTTGGTGATCCCGTACCTGCTGACCGGGCTGATGGGTGCGGGGGCGGTGGTGCGGGCGCTGACTGCCGGAGCGTTTCCTGAAACGTTTGCGGCGACCAATGGCGCTGTCCCGGAGTGGCTGGCCGGTTTGGTGGTTTGCGGCGTGGTGTTGACGTACATCTTCCGCGGCGGATTGCGCGGCGCCGCCTGGGCGAATGCGTTTCAAACGGTCGTGTTTCTGGTTACGGGCGTGGTCGCGTTCTGGCTGATCGCGGACAAGCTGGGAGGCGTGGCCGCCGCGAGCCAAGCCGTGCTGGAGGCCCATCCGGAGCGGCTGACTCGGGCCGGCGGCTTCGAGTCGCTCGACTTCTTTTTCTACGGGCTGATCCCGCTGTCCATCGGCGTGTTCCCCCACATCTTTCAGCACTGGCTGACGGCGCGCTCGGCGGAAACCTTCAAGCTCACACTGGTCGCTCACCCGCTCTTTACAATCTTTGTCTGGGCGCCTTGCGTGCTGATCGGCATCTGGGCGACGGCCGCGCTGATGCCGGACGGCTCGTTGGTGGTGCCGCTGCAACATCCGCCCAATACCGAGCTCGCCATCATGGTCGAGAAGCTGACGACGCCGATCCTGGGAGGCCTGCTGGGCGCGGGAATCCTGGCGGCGATCATGTCGTCGCTGGATTCGCAGTTTCTGTCGCTGGGGTCGATCTTCGCCAACGACATTGTGGCCCACTATATGCGGCATGATCAGATCGACGACCGCGCGCGGATACTGCTGGGTAGGGTTTTCGTGGTGCTGGTGGTGGCGGTGACTTACGCGCTGACGCTGTTGCAGCCGCGCTCGGTTTTCCAGATGGGCATTTGGTGCTTTTCCGGCTTTTCGGGGCTTTTTCCGCTGGTGGTGGCGGCATTGTATTGGAAGCGGGCGACCCGCGCCGGCGCCATCGCCTGCACGATCGCGACCGGGACGGTGTGGCTGGGGCTGTTTTGGGACAGCGGTTGGGGCGCGGACCATCATTACCACTTGCTGGGCTTGATTCCGGTGGCCGTGGTTTTTGCTGTCGGGGCAATGAGCGTGACCGTCGTTTCGTTGCTGACCCAGCCGCCGGATGAGCGGACTCTGCGAAAATTCTTTCCACAGGGTTAGCCCGCGTGCGCATTGTCTACCTCACGGCCGGAGCCGGCGGCACCATCTGCGGGAACTGCCTGCGCGACAACACCTTGGCCGCAGCCTTGCGCAAGCTCGGCGAAGACGCCATTCTGCTGCCGGTCTACACGCCCATCCGCACCGACGAAGCCGACGTCTCCGAGCGCGAAGTCTACCTCGGCGGCGTCAATATCTACCTCCAACAGAAGTCGGGGCTGTTCCGCGCGCTGCCGCGCTTTTTGGACAGGGCCTTCGATAGTCCCGGCCTGTTGCGCTGGGTATCAAAATTCGCCGTCAAGACGCTGCCCGAAGACCTGGGGGCGCTGACCGTCGCCACGGTATTGGGAGAGGAGGGGCCGCTGCGCAAGGAGGTGCGCAGGCTGACCGATCACCTCAAAGAGCTGCGTCCCGATGTGGTCCACCTGACGAACTCGATGCTGGCCGGATTGGCGCCGGCGATCCGGCGGGAGCTGTCGGTCCCGGTCGTCTGCTCGCTGCAAGGCGAGGACTACTACCTGGAGCATCTACCCGAACCCTACAGCTCGGAGTCGTTCGCGATCCTGCGGCGGATGGCCGAGTCGGTGGACCTGTTTATTGCGCCGTGCCGCGACCACGCCCGTGCGCTAGCCCGGCATTTGGGGTTTGACCCCGAAGCGGCCAATGTGATCCTGCCTGGCATCGCTTACGAGGACATCCAGCCCAACCCGCCCGGCCCGCATTCGCCGTTCACCGTGGGCTACCTAGCCCGGATCGCCCCTGAAAAGGGACTGGACCTGCTGCTGGGGGCGCTGCCCGAAGGCTGCAACATGCGCGCGGCCGGCTGGATCAGCCCTGAGCATGAGGGTTTCGTGGACGACCTGGTGAAAGCTGCTGATCCGACGCGGTTTGCTTATTTTGCCGACGTGGACAGGGCGGGGAAGCTGGAGCACCTGCGCTCGATTGACGTTTTGTCGGTTCCGACCGTGTACGGCGCCTCCAAGGGGTTGTATGTGCTGGAAGCCTGGGCGGCGGGGGTTCCCGTGGTGCAGCCGCGTATCGGCGTTTTCCCGGAGTTGCTCGAAGCTTGCGGGGGCGGAGGTTTGCTGTTCGAGCCCGGCGCCGCGGACGGTTTGCGGGAGGGGTTGGAGCGCCTGCGCGATAGACCGGCTGAACGCGCCGAGATGGGCCGCCAGGGCCGGGCGGCGGTGGAGCGGTTTTTCAACGCCGAACGGATGGCGCGGGAGACTGCCGAGGCGTACCGGGAGCTGTTGGGTTGAGGAGTGTTATCCTCACGAAGAACTTGGCTGAGCTCCGATGAAACGAATTAACATTTGCCGAGGGAACGAACCGGTCGCAGAGAGCCGAGCGATCCCGGCCGTTGGAAAAGATTCCCGGCCGATGGGGTTGGCCCGCGGGCTTGTTCACATGAACGAGTCATTCTTCGATCCGCTTCCCGATGAGTTGCTGGACTTGTTCGAGGGCAAGAGCGCGTCAGATTGCGCCCCGCCCGAACGATCTGGTAGCTAGCCTGTCATGCCTGAACAATTCCGATACCGCCGCCGCATCCACTTCCAGGACACCGACACCGCCGGCATCATCCACTTCTCCAACTACTTCCGCTACATGGAAGAGACCGAGAGCGAGTTCCTGTTCGCGCTGGGCGAGCAGGCCGGGGAGGCGGACTTCAAGGAGTGGTTCCTATCGCCGCGCGTCGGCGTCCAAGCGGAGTTCATCGCGCCGACGCGCTTTGGCGAGGTGTTGGACGTGCTGTTGTCGATCGAGCATATCGGGCGCTCGTCGATCGGCTTCCACTTCCGCTTTGAGCGCGACGGCGAGCTGGTGGCCAAGGGCTCCATGCGGGCCGTCTATGTGAACAAGTCCGAAGGCGGCGGCTACCACTCGGTTCCCATCCCCGAAAAGCTGCGGCCGTTGCTGGAGCCCTACCGCCAAGCCTGAGACAGGGACCAGGGAGTACAATCGCCGCATGCTTGCGCGCCGCACATTCCTGCTGGCCGCCGGGGCCGCCGCAACCGGCCGGGCGGCAGAAAAACCGATCCGCACGGCGATTTACGGGGTCGGGCACGCCCACGCCGCCGGGAAGGTGCGGACGCTGCGGGCGATGTCGGAGTACGAAGTCGTCGGAGTTTGCGGCGACGATCGCCCCGATCTTCTCGACAAGCCGGATTTTGCCGACCTGCCGAGACTATCCGCGAGGGCGTTACTCCACGATCCGTCTATCGAGATGATAGCCGTCGAGTCCGACGTACAACACGGCTTAGCCTACGCCCATGAGGCCGTCGACGCCGGGAAATTCGTCCATCTCGACAAGCCTCCGGGAGAAGATCTGGACTCGCTGCGCCGGCTCTTTGCCAAGGCCGAAGCTGCCGCGCGGATCGTGCAGATGGGCTACATGTGGCGCTACCACTTAGGCATGGGCGAGGCGATCCGGATGGCGCGGGCGGGTGAGCTGGGCGACGTTTACATGGTGCGCGCCGCCATCAACAAGCCGATCTCGCTCGCCGAGCGTCGCGAGCTGGCGGCCTTTCGCGGCGGCATGATGTTTGAGCTCGGCTGCCACATGCTGGATCGCGTCGTTGACCTGCTTGGGCCGCCCCAGAGCGTGCGCGGCATCCTGCGCCATGACGCTCCGGTCGACGACGGCTTGGCCGACAACACGCTGGCGATTCTGGAGTACGACCGCGCGATGGCCGAGGTTTACATCGCCGCCATGCAGCCGGGCGGCAACCAGCGCCGCACGTTCCAGATCCTGGGAACCAAAGGCACGGCGACCGTCCGTCCCTTCTCGCCCGACGGCGGCCTGGAGTTGGACTACGGCGCGGGTCCGCAAATGGCCGCGCTGGAGGTCCCGAAGCTTCGCGGGCCGTATGACCGAGATTTTCAGGTGATGGCGGGCGTGATCCGCCGAGGCGACAAGGTCGATTACAGCGCGGCCCATGACTTGGCGGTGCAGGAGACGCTGCTCCGGGCGTGCAACGTTATCGAGAATAGATGACGGCATAAAACCTAAGCGCCGAGCACGCAGATTTCCATTTAGGGCGGGCGATCGTCATAATCAAAGCCAGTACCCGCTATGCCATCTTCCTCAGGACCTTCCTTCATTCGTCGGCTGCCGATGATGCCGATTCGCGATGTCGTCATCTTCCCGCACATGATGACTCCGTTTGTGGTGGGCCGCGATTCCAGCGTTCGCGCGCTGGAAGAGGCGCTCGCCGGCGACAAGAAGATTTTTTTGGCCACCCAGCACGACGCTTCGGTGGACGACCCGGCGCCGAGCCAGATTTACACGACCGGCACGGTGGTTTCCATCGTGCAAAGCCTGAAGCTGCCTGACGGCAACATCAAGGTGCTGGTCGAGGGCCTGGAGCGCGGCCGCGTGGAATCAGTCAGCGCCGAGGGCGGCTTCCTGCTGGCCGACGTGGAAACGATGGCGCACGGCGTGGACCAGGACGCCGATCTCGAAGCCCTGACCACGCGCGTCACCGGGCTGTTTGAGCAGTACGTCAAGCAGAGCCAGAACCTCAACTACGAGACGATGATCGCCGCCATTCGCATGGACGATCCCGGCAAGCTGGCCGACACGATCGGCGCCAATCTCCAGCTCACGATTCCCGAAAAGCAGGAGCTGCTGGAGATCTTCAACCCCGTGGAGCGGTTGGCGCGCATCGCCGACGTGCTCGACATCGAGATCGAGAAGCTCAGCGTTGACCGCACCATCCAGGGCCGCGTAAAGCGCCAGATGGAGAAGGCGCAGAAAGAGTACTACCTGAACGAAAAGATCAAGGCGATCCAGAAGGAGCTCGGGCGCGGCGAGAAGAGCGAGCTCGACGAGCTGCGCAAGAAGATCGAGGACGCCGGCATGACCGCCGACGCCTTCGAAAAGGCCAAGGCCGAGCTGCGTCGCCTGGAGAACATGCCGCCGATGTCGGCCGAGGCGACCGTCTCGCGCAACTACATCGACTGGCTGCTGGCGGTGCCGTGGAAGAACAAGTCGCGGGAGAAACGCGACTTGGTTTACGCCGAGCAGGTGCTCAACACCGACCACTACGGTCTGGACAAGATCAAGGAGCGCATCCTGGAGTTCCTGGCCGTGCGCCGGCTGGTGAAGGACCCGCGGGGCTCCATCCTGTGCTTTGTGGGACCGCCCGGGGTGGGCAAGACCTCGCTGGGCAAGTCGATTGCCAAGGCGACCGGCCGCAAGTTCGTGCGGCTGTCGCTCGGCGGCGTTCGCGACGAAGCGGAGATTCGCGGT
>CAYOPA010000277.1:3579-7457 GCA_964405625.1 uncultured Bryobacterales bacterium | reverse complement strand
ACGCCTCGCCGCAGCCGACGCGGAAATCCGACAGCTTGTGATAATTGATGACGTTCAATCCGGTCAACCAGCGCAGACCGGGCTCGTAATGCATTTGGCGCTCGACCTCGCGGGCTGAGTGCAGGCCTCGCGAGAAGGCGTAGATCCAGACGGCGACGAGGAGCTGGGGCGAGTGCGAAGGCCGGCCGGCGACGCCCTCGACGGCGCGGACCTCGGCGTCGAAGCGGGACAGGTCGAGCTGCTCGACCACGCGCCAGATCTTGCGCGCGGGGTGCTCGACGTCGATCAGGCGCTCGACGTCGAGGGGTTCGAGGCGGAGCTGCTTGCGGTCAATGGGAATGTAGCGGGGAGCTGGGGCGGCGGGAGAGTCTGACACTCTCAAGCATGCCACAGTTCAAAGTACTTTGTGGAATTATCCCACAGCTTCCCGCCTCCACGTACCTGGGAATAGAATACAGCTATTTGCCGAACAAATCAACTGTAAAACAGAAAATACATGGGAACACCAAGTCAATCGAAAAAACCTGTAACCCCTGCTGAGGCAGCAGCATAGGCTCACAATCCCGCTTCAGATCGGGGGGAACTTCGGGCTAGTCGCCGGACATAGGCTATCTCTAGTGTCTCTAGGTGTCGCGCGAAGTCAAGGCAACATCTACTGAATCAAAGCATACTACTGGTATTTACCAGCAGATAAAGGCTTTGAATATTCACCGGGGATTATTTGTGGATCAAGAGGTCGATGGTTCGAATCCATCCGTCGGCACCAATCTTTTCAATAACTTTCGGGCGATTCCTCAGTCCATCAGCGCGCGCGCAATCTCCGCTCCGCTCGCCCCCGCTCGCGCCGTTGCTTGCCGCAGGTGCTCCAGGTTCGGCTCGTAGGCCAACAGCGCCCGGCTCGGCGTGCGCGGCGCGATCTCAAAGCCCTCGGCGTGGGCCGGAATCAGGTAGCCCGAGCCCGGGCCGTACCGCTCGCCCGCCAGCGTTCCTTCGCCGCTGAGCACAATCAGTATTTGGAAGTGCAATCTGTTCGGCTCATGCCGGAACGACCCCTCCCAGCTCAACAGCTCGCCGGCGAAATACGGACAGCCCGCCAGCAGCTCCCGGTCCACTTGGTCATGATGCAGCGTGATCCTCGGCGGACAGCCCGGCCAGGGCTCGTCGAGCATGACCGCCGCCGCCTCATGCACGTGCAGCGCGCGCGGCGCCCCCTCCGGGCCGGGGCGCCCGAAATCAAAAAAGCGGTAGGTGAGATCCGAGTTCTGCTGGATCTCGCAGATCGTCAGCCCCTTGCCCATCGTGTGCAGCAGACCCGGCGGCACAAAAACCACGTCGCCCGCGCTCATCGGCTCCCACCGCAGGTACTTCTCGATCTCGCCCGAATGCGCGGCCTCGATCAGCCGTTGCTTGGGCAGCTTCTCCGTTAGCCCCAACGCCACGGCCGCGCCCGGCTCGGCGTCCACTACGTACCACATCTCGGTCTTACCCGGTCCGCCCTCTTTTTCGAGAGCATACTCATCTCCCGGATGCACCTGGACCGAGAGCGCGTCTCCCACGAACAACAGCTTGGTCAGGATCGGGAAATAGGGCCGGGCGGCCTCGTGCGGATTGGCTTGACCGGCGGAACGCCGCATCAGCTCGCGGGGCGTATGCGCGTCGCCCATCAGGTACGGACCCGACTCGCGCATCACGTCCAACAGCGAACGGCCGCCCAGTGGCCCGTTGTCGATCACCGCTTCCTCAAACGTGTACCAGGCCTCGCCGATCGGCTCCTGATCCGCGCGGCGGTCCGCAAAGAAGGGGCTCAGCTTGCGCGAGCCCCAAATCTTTTCCTTGAGCGCCGGCCGCAGCCGGAGCGGATAGAGCGGATTCACGGCCGCATCCCCCGATCCTTCATCCTGATCCCCGCTCTCTCTATATCCGGTTGAACTTCTTCACCGTCTCCGTCAACGACTTCAGCTCCAGAATCATCGGCACCATCTTGCCCTCGCGGTCGTCAATCTCCCGGCTGACCTCCAGAATCTTCTTGGCGTGAGCCTGCGGCACGACCACCACGCCGTCTTCGTCGCCAACGAGGATGTCGCCCGGGGTCACGCGAATGCCGGCGCAGGTCACCGGCTGGTTCTTGGAAACACTCACCCGCCGGCCCACCGCCGTCGCCGGGGTGATGCTGCGGGCGTAAACCGGCACGCCCAGCCGGCGGATCTCCGGCAAATCCCGGGCGCCGCCGTCGAGCACCATGCCGCCCATCTCGCGCGCCTTCGCCGCCGTCATCATCAGACCACCGATGGCGGCCACGTTCAGGCCGTCCTCAATCACAATCACGCCGATTTCGCCGGGGTTGGCCTCGTCAATCATCCGCACCGAGTGGCTGACGGCGTTGCCAGCCTCCGAGGAGCCGATCTCCAGCCGGGCCGTGAGCGCGCGTCCGGAGATCCGGCCCGGGATCACTGGCCGCATGTCGTGATTCATGAACCCCGCCTTGCCGGTCACCTGGTCGACGGCGTCCGCCACCGAGGCGATCGCAACCGTCTTAAAGCCCTCCACCAGCGGATCGCCGGACTGCGCCGTCGCCGGAGCCCCTCCGATCATCCAGATGGCGCCGGCAAAGGCGCCCAGCGCGGCGGCGGTCAAGATTTTGCATCGCATCATAGGTAACAGCTTAACCCCTGCGGCCCAGGCCATGTTCGCCTGGGAGTCGAGCCGGGAAGGCGACCGCCCTCTCCGCGTCGGGCCAGACCGTCGTCCAGCGCGCTGACATCTACGCCCTCGGCTTCATCGCCCATGAATGGATGACCGGCCGCACCGCCTTCCGGCAGGATCTTCCGTATGACGCCGCCGCGCAGGCTGGCAAGGAGTGGATGCGCTGGCAGATGGACCGGGCCGCCCAGGCGCCAAGCCGCCATGGCGGCTTGGCGCCTGCTGGCCGTTTGAGCGGCCCGGCCCGCTTGCGGTCAGGCCTAGCGCCTTACGGCACTGGCGCGGGTGCGGGCTCGGGCGTCGCCTCGGCCTGCTCTTCGAGCTCTTCCTGTTGCCGCTTGGCTTCGTCGGCCAGGGCGGTCAGGCCCGCTTCGTCGGCCACCTCCAACCGTACCGGCTGCTCCACCAGCGAGGGCTGCTCGCCGCCGGTCTGCACCATCAGGTTGTAGGAGCCCAGCGGAGCGCTGGACGGAATCGTAAAGCGGATCGAGTCCGCGCCCTGTTCGACTATCGCGACCTCGTGATCGCTCCCTCCGGCGGTCAAGAACAGCTTGACCACGTTCTCAGCCTCCAGGTTCTGGCCGCTCACCACCACATGGTCGCCAGGCTTGGCAGCCGCGGGCTCAACGGAAATCATCCGAGGAAATGCCGCGAACGCGACCGCCGCGCTCGCCGCCAACAAAGCAAACCCAATCAACGGACGCTGCATGGCGTCACCTCCCTAGGAAACAAACGTTCCTGGCTGCCTAAATCGTAGGCCCGTAACCTTTGGATTGCAAATAGTTTTTCTATACCAGGTCCGCCGTGCGTCCCCCGCAGGCTGTTAACAGCGCTTCCGGGGCCAGAATCATTTGCAAGCCGATCACCCCGGCGCTGACGGCGATCTCGTCAAACAGCACGTAGGATTCGTCGATCCAGACCGGCAGCCGCCGCGCCATGCCGACCGGCGAGCAGCCGCCGCGCTCGTAGCCGGTCAGGCTTTTCAGCTCGCGAACCGGCAGCATCTCCACCCGCTTGTCGCCCGTCGCCGCCGCGGCTTTGCGCAGGTCCAGCTCACAGTCGCCGGGGATGACGAAGGCCGCCGGGCCATGCGCCGCGCCCACGGCGACCAACGTCTTGAAAACCTGCTCGGGCGGCATGGCGATTTTCGTCGCCACGGAGACGGCGTCAATCGCCGA
>CAYOPA010000277.1:0-3569 GCA_964405625.1 uncultured Bryobacterales bacterium | reverse complement strand
GACCCGCCGCTGTCGTAGGCGGCCGTGCGATAGGCGATCCCGGCCGCGTCGAGGGCGCGCAGCGCGTTGGTCTTGCGGACAGAGTTGGCTTTCATGACCTCTGGCCTCAGGGTAAACCGCAAATCCTCTAAGATGAGCGCTGCCTTAAACTGAGATCTCAATGGCTCGATTGCTTCCAGCGCTGCTGCTCGCGTCCGCGCTTTGCCTCCACGGGCAGGAAGGCGAGCAGCTCGACGCCGACCTCCGGATGTTCACCGTGATGACGGCGATCAACGTCGCCGGCTATGACGACGGCGTCGGCGCGCGCGGCGACTCCGAGGTGCGCCAAGCGGTGCGCCGTCACCTGGAGGGTTTTCAAGGCGAGAGCCGCAAGCTGCTCGAAAACGCCTACGCCGAGCTCAAGCAGCAGGACTCCGACGACAACCTCTCCCAGTGGGTCTCCTTTGCGCTGATCTGCGAGCCGCCGCCCACCTTTGCGCTGGTCGCCGAGCTGCCCACTGACCTGCCGCCCGAGGTCCGCCGGCTGCGCGCCTTCTCGCGCATCCTTGAGCAGTTCTACCGCGAAGCCAATATCGAGCAGATCTGGCAGCAGGTCCAACCCGCCGCCGAGCAGGAGATGCGGCGCTATCAAGATGCGCTGGCCCCGATGCTGTTCCGCACGGCGGGGTACCTGCGGCTGTCCACCCAGACGCGCGAGTTTCAAGGCTTCAAGGTCTGGATCGATTTGATGGCCGCGCCCGGCGCCGTCAACACCCGGCTGTACGGCGGCGAGGTGCAGTTGGTGGCGCACCCCAACGCCGAAGTCCCGCTGGACGAAATCCAGCACGCCTTTCTGGTCCACCTGCTGGACCGCCTGGCGGTTCGCTACCGCGAGGATGTGGCGCGCATTGAGGTGCTCTCGCGCTTCGCCATGTTCGCGCCGGCGCTCGACGACGCCTACAAGACCGATTTTGAGCTGCTCTCCACGCAGTGTCTGGCCAAGGCCGTGCTACAGAGGCTGCGGCGAGCTCCCGAAGAGAGCAAGCTCGCCGCCGTCGAGCAGGCGCTGCGCGAAGGCTACGTGCTCACTCCCTACTTTTACGAGCGGCTCGCCGACTTTGAAAAGGACGGCCGCGACATCAACCGCTTCTACCCCGACATGATCAAGGGCGTCGACCTCAAGCGCGAGGCCGCCCGCCTGCAGGCGACCACGTTTGTGGAAGCGGCCAGCAAGCCCAAGCGCTCGGCGCCCGCCCCGCCCAAGCTCAGCGAAGTGGACAAGCTGCTCCAACGCGGCGAGTTTTTGATGAACGAGGAGATGCTCGGCGAGGCCCGCCAGACGTTTGTGGCGGCGCTGGAGAAGGCGGGCGGCTCGCACGCCCAGGCCAGCTACGGGTTGGCGCGGGTGGCCATTCTAGAGGCCGACCCCGACTTGGCGCGCGAACACTTCACCCAGGCCGCCGACCTCACCGACGATCCGCACCTTAAGGCGATGGCCTACGTCTATCTCGGCCGTATCTCCGACATCCTCGGAAATCGTGACGAGGCGGTTAAGAGCTACCGCCGCGCGCTGGAAGCCGGCGACACCTCCGAGCGCACTCGCGCGCTCGCCGAACAGGGGATCAACGCGCCGTTTGCCCGGCCGGGCGGAGAGCACGACGAGGATGAGCCCGAAGACGAAGAAGAGGACCCGGATCTGTAACGCGCCGCGCTCGCGAGCGTCAGAATGACGAGTCCGCTAAAATAAACCACTGGTCGCGCCCTGACCAACCCAGGAGATCTGATTCGATGAAGAAACTGTTGCTCAGCCTAGTTTTCGCAAGCCTCGCCGTGGGCCTCGCATCGGCCCAAGGACCGGCGCCTCAGTCGCAGGAGGAGCTTGACGCCCTGCTCGCCATCCAGAATGCGACCGACCCCGAAGCCAAGATTACGTCCGGCCAGTCCCTGCTGAAGGACTTCAAGGACACTGAGTTCAAAGCGTGGGCCAACATGCAAATGATGATTGCCGCGCAACAGCTTAACGACTACGAGCGGCTGCTGCTGTTCGGTCAGGAAACGCTCAACCACGACCCCAACGAAGTCGGCGCCCTGCTCACGCTCGCCGAAGTGATTCCCATGCGCACCCAGGAGTTCGACCTCGATAAGGACGAAAAGCTGGGCCGCGCCGAGGACTACGCCAAGCAGGCGCTGAAGGTGGTTCCCATGAAGGAGAACCCCAACCCCGAGCAGATCCCCGAAGAGCAATGGCTGATGGTCAAGAAGGACTTCATGGCCAACGCCCACAAGGCGCTGGGATTGGTCGAGCTCAAGCGCGGAGACAGCCCGGCCGCCATCGGCCACTTCAAGGAGTCCCTGGAGGTCGCCTCCGAGCAGGATCCCGCGGTGTTTTACTTCATGGCGGAGACCTATCAGAAGGACGGCAAGAAGGCTGAAGCTCTCGACGCCGTTAACAAGTCGATCGCCGCCGGCGGAATGCCCTTGGCCAATGGCTCCAACGCCGCCGACCTGCTCAAGCTCAAGATCGAAGAGATGAACTAGTCTCCTGGTTCGGCGAGGCCGCCAGGGCCGCGCAAGCGTAGGGCGGCCCTCGGGCCGCCCTTTTTGCGTTTGCGCCCGACGGGCGGAGCACCATGACCCTGATCGAAGAGCGCCTCGGCTACCGATTCCAAGACGTCGACCTTCTGCGGACGGCCCTGCGCCATCGCTCGACAGTTCGCGACTCCGGCGACGACCGCCCCGACAATGAGCGGCTGGAATTTCTAGGCGACGCCGCGCTCGGATTCCTGGTAGGCGAGGCGCTGCTCGACCTGTTTCCCGACTGCGGCGAGGGCCGGCTGACCAAGATCAAGGGGCGGCTGGTCAGCGGCGAAGGCCTCTTTGAGGCGGCGTCGGCCCTGAATCTTGGCGCAGCCCTCGAGCTCAGCCCGACCGAGGATCGCAACGGCGGACGCGAAAAACGTAGCATTCTCGTCGACGCGCTCGAAGCCCTCATCGCGGCCGTCTACCTCGACGGCGGCTTGAAAGCGGCCCGCGGCGTGGTCAGCCGGCTGATTCTGGACCCGCGGCGCGTCTCGACCGTCGCCGGCAATCTCGCCGCGGACAACGCCAAGTCGACGCTGCAAGAGCTGTGTCAGGCCCGCCAGTGGCCCTCCCCCCTCTACCGCACGCTGTCCGAGCAAGGCCCGCCGCACGACCGGGTCTTCCACGTGGAAGTCCTGGCCGGCGAGCCCGCCGCCGTGGTTGGCGCGGCCACCGGCCGCACCAAAAGGGCCGCCGAGCAGCGCGCCGCCCGCGAAGCCCTGGCGCGTCTCGCCGAGCCGCCGTAGTCCCGCCGACGGACACCCATAAGAGGCGTTTGCCAAGTCAGGAGGAGATTTGGATACAGCAATAGCGGCCCCTTTGGGGGCCAAGGGGTGATTGATTGGGGCGGAGAAAGAGGCTTGCCGGGGGTTGGTTTGCGCCTCAAGCGTCCCGGAGGAATCTGTTTGGATTAGCGCCGCCGTCAACACCGCCGCGGCGGTGACGCGACCAGACGTCCATGAGCCGCCTCGGAAAGCGCGTCAGCGCGGTCGCCGTGACGCGTCGTCGCG
>CAYOPA010000276.1:337-7460 GCA_964405625.1 uncultured Bryobacterales bacterium | reverse complement strand
CTTTTTGACGAAGAGGCCCGGATCTGCGGAGTCGATCAGCTTCCGATTGAATCGACTTATCCGCACGATGGGTGGGTTGAACAAGACCCCGAGCAGATTTGGCGCGCCCAAGCGGCGGCGCTCAAGCGGGCGGTGGAGAGCTCCGGCGTGGCTGTCGGCGACATCGCGGCGCTCGGCATCACCAACCAGCGCGAGACGACGATCGTATGGGACCGCAAGACCGGCGCTCCGGTTTCGCCCGCCATCGTCTGGCAGTGCCGCCGCACGGCCGACGTTTGCCGCGCCCTGGTCGAGGCAGGGCATGGCTCCGGAGTCGCTGAGCGAACAGGGCTGGTGATCGACGCCTATTTCAGCGGGACCAAGATCGCCTGGATTCTGGAGCGCGTTCCCGACGCCAGACGGCGCGCCGAGGCGGGCGAGCTCGCCTTTGGCACGGTCGATTCCTGGCTGATCTGGAAGCTCACCGGGGGCAAGGTTCACTCGATCGACTTCAGCAACGCCTCGCGGACGATGCTGATGAATTTGGCGTCGGGCGACTGGGACGACGAGATGCTCGCGCTGCTGGGCGTGCCGCGCGCGATGCTGCCGGAGATCCAGCCCTCGTGCGGCGTGGTCGGCGTGACCGACCCGGAGCTGCTGGGCGCCGAGATTCCGATTGCGGGCGTGGCGGGCGACCAGCAGGCGGCGCTGTTCGGGCAGGCTTGCTTCCGGCCCGGCATGTCAAAGAACACTTACGGCACCGGCTGCTTCCTGCTGCTGCACACGGGCGAGACGCCGCCGATTTCCACCCACAAGCTGCTGGCGACGGCGGCGTCAGCGCCGCGCGGACGGGCGTACGCGCTGGAGGGGGCGATCTTCATCGCCGGGGCGGCGGTGCAGTGGCTGCGCGACCAGATGGGGCTGCTGGCCTCGGCCCAAGAGTCGCAAGCATTGGCCGAAGCCGTTCCCGACACGGCGGGGGTCTACATGGTGCCGGCCTTTGTCGGCCTGGGCGCGCCGCACTGGGACAGCCGCGCGCGCGGGCTGATCACCGGCCTCACCCAGGGCGCCCGCCGCGAGCACCTGGTGCGCGCCACGCTCGAATCGATCGCCTACCAGACGCGCGACCTGGTGGAGGCGATGACGGCCGACAGCGGCGAGCCGCCGGCCGAGCTGCGGGCGGACGGCGGCGCGGCGGCGAACGACTTCCTGATGCAGTTCCAGGCCGATATCCTGGGCGTGCCGGTGGTGCGGCCGGCAAATTTGGAGACCACGGCGGCGGGAGCGGCGTTCCTGGCCGGGCTGGCGGTCGGGGTCTGGAGCGGGACGGATCAGATCGAGACGTTCTGGAAGTCCGACCGGCGCTTCGAGCCCAAGATGGAGCAAGGCAGGCGCGACGAGCTCCATGCGGGCTGGCGGACGGCGGTGGGCAGGGCGCTGAGCGGTTAGGCGGGCGGCAAGGGGCCTGTCTTGCGTGTTAGCGATTAGCCCCGGGCTTCAGCCCGGGGAGGACCATGGGCTTCGCGGCCTCCTCTGACCCCTGGCTCTGAAGCCCGGAGCTATACTCCGCGACGCCCATAATTCTAAGGCGATAACCTAAGGGAGGATTTCCACACGGCTCTCGGTTCTGCCGATGAAGTTTCTTGTTTTCAGTGGGTTGTGTGGTGTTATGGCCTGTGGAAAACTTGTGCGTGGTTCGCCGGTGCGGGCGGGTCTCCACACTGCGGGTTACAGCAAGGGCCAATAGAGGGCCCGGACCGCCCAGCCGAAGACCGGAAAGAAAATCCGGCCGAAAAAGTGCCAGGCCAGGACGATGCCGAGCAGGGAGAACCCCGGCTGTTGCCAGAAATCCAGCATCTTGAGCGCCCACTCTTTCGGCAGAAGCAGCCCGATGCCGGTGGCGCCGTCCAGCGGAGGCACGGGGAGGAGGTTAAAGGTCATCAACAGCAGATTCAGCGAGAAGAAGATGCTCAGGAAAGTGGCCCCGGCCTCGGCCACATCGCCGCCGTTTCCGCTGACCACGCTCGTGAATCCGACGCGCGCCGGGACGGAGAGCCAGCCCCCGGCGATGCCGGCGTGGATGACAAGCGCCGTCAGGATCGCGAGCAACAGGTTGGCGCCCGGCCCGGCCAAGGCCATCCAGGCGGCCCGGTGGGGATGGCGCCGCTGCCAATAGGGATCGTACGGCGCGCTGCCCCAGCCGACCATCCAGCCCGCTAATAGCAGCGACAAGCCGGGAACCAGCACCGTGCCAAACGGCTCGCGGCGGATGTGCGGCAGCGGGCTGAGGGTGAGGATGCCGCTGCGGTAGGCGGTGTCGTCTCCGCCGAGCCGCGCCGCCCAGGCGTGGGCGGCCTCGTGGCAGGTGAGTTGGAAGAGGAAGGCCACGTACCACAAGGGTGCGAGGGCCATGGCGTCTTGGTCGAACACCTCTTGATTTTCGTTGTTTTACGAACGCGGCGAAACGCGCCCGCCTATCCAGGCTCACTTCTTCGATGAATCGGGGGCAAGAAGCTTGTCCGCTGCTCCACGGGTCCGACGAGCCCAGTTCCCCCTTGGCTGGTGTCGCGGCTACCATGGTTCTGCTGGCGCTGAGCAAGCGACCTGACGCAACCCGCCTCTCCGTGCTTGTGGTAGCCTTTTCGGTCCTGGAGAGCATTCTTGTCCGCCGCATCCGCTGCATCCTTAACCCGGTCGAAAATTACCGGCCTGCTGGTCGGCCTGTTCCTGTTTGCCTTCATCCTCCTGGCGCCGACCCCTGAAGGCATGACCGTCCTGGCGCGGAAGGCCGCGGCCGTGGCGGCCCTGATGTCGGCGTGGTGGATCAGCGAGGCGACCGACATCGCCGTGACCGCGCTGCTGCCCATCGCGTTGTTCCCCATGCTGGGCGTGATGTCGGCGCAGCAGGTGGCCGGCCACTACGCCGAGCACATTGTCTTCTTGTACCTGGGCGGCTTCATCATCGCGCTGGGCATGGAGCGTTGGAACCTGCATCGGCGGCTGGCGTTGGGCGTGATCCGGCGGGTCGGCTCGCGGCCGTCGCTGATGATGCTGGGCTTCATGCTCGCTACGGCGTTTCTGTCGATGTGGATCTCCAACACGGCCACCACGATGATGATGTTGCCGATCGCGGTGGCGGTGGTCAACCAGCTCGCCGACTTGGGCTCGATTGACGGCGCGCGCGATGAGGACACGGCCGAGCGGATTCGGCGCAGCTACGGCGTGATCCTGCTGCTGGGCGTGGCCTATGCGGCCAGCATCGGCGGCATCGGGACCGTCATCGGATCGCCGACCACGGTGGCGTTTCTGGGCTTTTTGGAACAGAGCTTTCCCGAGGAGCGACCGATCGCCTTCGCGGACTGGTCGCTGGTTTGCTTGCCGATCGTGGTCGTGTTTCTGCCGATCTGTTGGCTCTACCTGGCTCGGTATGGCGGTGAAATTCCGCTGCGCCGCATCGCTTTCTCCGGCGGCATGGACGTGATCGTCAACGAGCAACGCAAGCTGGGCGGCATGCGCTTCGCCGAGAAGTACGTGCTCGCGGTCTCCACGGTCACGGCGCTGCTGTGGATCACCCGCAGGCCCCTGGAGCTGGGAAGCTTGACGGTGCCGGGCTGGTCGGCCCTGTTTGAGAACGGCGGGGCGTTACAGGACTCCACGGTGGCGATGGCGATGGCCGCGGTGCTGTTCCTGACGCCCAGCGGCGAGCGCGACGACAAGGGGCGGATGGTTCCCGTTTTGGACTGGCAGACGGCGGCCCGCGGCGTGCCTTGGGGCGTGGTCTTTCTGTTTGGCGGCGGCTTCTCGTTGGCCGCGGCGATCTCGGAGACCGGGCTGGCTGGGTGGATCGGGGCGCAGCTCACCGGGCTGCAGGGCGCGCCGCTGTGGGTGCTGGTGCCGATGAGCTGCCTGATGGCGGTGTTGCTCACCGAGACGACCTCGAATATCGCCACGGTCTTGATGCTGTCGCCGGTGATTGGCGCGGCGGCGGTTGAGATCGGCGTGAATCCCTACCTGATGCTGATTCCGTCGGCGATCATGGCGAACTTCGCCTTTATGCTGCCGGTGGCGACGCCGCCGAACGCGATTGTTTTCTCCAGCGGCTGGATTACGATCCCGCAGATGTTCCGGGCGGGGTTTGTGCTGGATATGATCGCGCTGGCGGTGGTGCCGTTGATGGTGTACGCGCTGGGGACTTTGTTCTTGGGTTTTTGAGGGCCGGAACGTCGGCTCGAAAGCCGATGCTGCGCGTCCCTCCGGCTACCGCCGTGCAAAGCCCGCCCGGCTGGAATAGCCGCCCGTTCGGGGGAATAAGCGCAGTGGCCCGCCGCAGGTCGCGTTACTCTCAAAGCGCTTATGAAAGTGGCATACGTTTTCGCATCCAACATGTCCTGCACGTTCAAGCTGGGCACAATGATCCTGCCGCAGCTTGAACGCGGCGACCATGGCGCCGAAGTCGTCGGAATGATGTTCTTTGACGACAACATCTATTGCCTGCGTCAGGGCGATCCGGTCGGCGAGAGGCTGGCCAAGATCGCACGGGAGCGGAGCATCTTGCTGATGGTCTGCGATCAATGCGCGGTTCGGCGCGGTCTGGCCGACGGCTCCTTCGAACAGTGCGGACTTGGCCAGGTTAAGGCCAAAAACCTCGTCGAGGGCGTCGTCGCGGGCTGCTTCCCCCAGTTGTACAACGCGTTGGCCGGCAATCCTCCCGACCACGTCATCACGCTGTAGAGGCTCAGGCGGGCAACCGGGGGCCTCGCTCAAGACCGCTGAAGGCCGGCGGTGTCAGCGATGCGGTACAAGTCAGTCGTTGCTGCCGAACATGTTGGTTAACGTGCCCAGGCCGTGGGCTTCGCCGCCGCCGCGCTTGGCGCCGATGCCGCCGCCGAGTTGGCGGCGCAGCTTCGACAGCGTCATCGTCTGGATAATCGCCCGGCCCGGCCCTTGCAGCGTCGCCAGGAACAGACCTTCGCCGCCGAATATGCTGGTGGCGATGCCGCCGGCGAACTGTACGTCGTAGGTGACCGATTCATCGAACGCCACCACGCAGCCGGTATCGACCTGAAGCGTCTCGCCGGGAGCGAGGTTGAATTCCACGAAGTCTCCGCCGCCGTGGATGAAGGCCGTCCCCGGGCCGGTCAGCTTCTGCAGGATGAAACCTTCTCCGCCGAACAACCCGGCGCCGATCTTCTTGGTGAAGGCAATGTCAAATTTGACCGAGGCCTCGGCGACGATGAAGCCGTCGCGTTGCACCAGCACGCTCTGCCCGGCCTTGAGGTCGAAGGACTGGATGCAGCCGGGAAAATCACCGGCAAAGCCCACCTCGCCGGTTCCCCCGTTGGTGCGGAAGTGGGTAAGAAACAACGACTCGCCAGTCAGCTTGCGTTTCAGCGCGCCCATCAGCTTGTCGCCGATGCCGGAGCCGCTCATCTTGGTCTGCCACTCCACCGACGGCGTTTTGTAGACCATCTTGCCGGCTTCGGCGATCACCTCCTGCCCCGGCTTGAGGTGGATGCGGACGATCTCGAGGTTGTCGCCCTCGATGTCATACTGAAGCGGCTCGGAGGAGACGACCGGGACTGAGGCGGCCATGGCGGGGGCCGGGACGCCGCCCATGCGGTATCCGCACTCGCCACAAAAAGCCGCCCCATCGGCGACCTGAGACCCACATTGACTACAAAACGGCATCGCAACAGCGTACCATGGGGGCCGGGTTGCCCGAACGGCTGTAGTAGCGAAGCGTCCAATGGCCACGATCGCTCTCATTGAAGACGACCGAGACCTGTTCGAGCTCGTCGAGTACGCCCTGCGCGCGGCGGGCCATGAGGTCGTCGGCCAACGTACGGCCGAGGGCGCGCTGGGCTTCCTACGGACGGCCCGTCCGGACCTGATCATCCTCGACGTGCTGCTGCCCGAGGGCGACGGCATTGAGATCTGCCGCCAGGTCCGCGCCGATCCGCTGCTGGAGCGCACGCCGGTTATCTTCCTCACAGCCCTTGGCGGGGAAACCGACCGCGTCATCGGTCTGGAGATCGGCGCGAACGACTACGTGGTCAAGCCGTTCTCGGTTCGCGAGCTGATCGCCCGGGTCAAGATCCACCTCAGGACGAGCTTGGGCGGGCGGGAAGTTCTGCGCGCGGGGCCGCTGGAGCTCGACGTCAGTCAACTGACGGTCACCGTCGACGGCAAGCCCGCCTCGCTGACCGCGACCGAGCTCAGGTTGCTGGAGCACCTGATGCGCCACCCAGGCCAGGTGTTTCGGCGCGAGCGGCTGCTCGATGCGGTCTGGGGCGACCGCCGGAACGTGATGGAGCGCACGGTGGACGCCTATATCGTCCGGCTGCGCAACAAGCTGGAAAAAGATCCCTCCAAACCCCGCTGGATCAGGTCTCGGCGCGGCGTGGGCTACACGTTTAGCGGAAACGGCGACTGATCGGGCCGTAACGCCCGCGGCAGGGTCCATGAAGCGCCCGACACGATCTTAACCAAAGCTTCAACTCTCCGTTACATATCCTCAACGCGCGTCTCGCTACCGTTGGAGTTCTGAGCCGATTGTGCGGGTCCTCGAGCCTCACGCCCTCATTCTGTCTGGCCGGTCGGCGCGTGCTCCAACAATTCGCGACAGTCGCGCTTCCAGTAGGTGACCTCCATGAAAAAGAATATCGCTTTGCGTATCACGATCTCCTTGTTGGCTCTATTCACCCTCGGTCTGCCGCTTCAGGCGCAGCTTACCGGGGTGGCCATCACGAACGCCGCAACCTTCAGCGCGGCCTTCCCCTTGTCTCCGGGCTGCTGGTCGACGGCGTTCGGCGACTTTGCTTCGGTGGGAGTGTCGACCGCGACATTTGCCGACGCGGTTCCGTTCCCGACGACGCTTGGCGGCGTGCAGGTGTTTGTCAATGACGTGGCGGCGCCGCAGAGCTTCGCCGGCCCGACGCAGATCAACTTCCTGATCCCCGGCGGCACGCCGGAAGGACGCGTCCCGGTAAGAATCACCGTCTCGGGCATGAATGTTTGGGAAGGCACAATCCAGGTCTGGCCGATCAGCCCCGGGCTGTTGTCGATCAATCCGGGCTTGGCGACCAAGCCGGGCGCCGTGCTCAATCAAGATTTCCATGTTGCCCGCATCCGGGGCCTGGCAGTT
>CAYOPA010000276.1:0-327 GCA_964405625.1 uncultured Bryobacterales bacterium | reverse complement strand
GGGCGCCGTGCTCAACCAGGACTTCACTTTGAACACCGCCGAGAACCCCGCCGCGCCGGGCTCCACGATCATCGCTTACGGCATCGGCGCGGACTTCTCCGAGCTGCCCGCCGACGGCGCTCCGGCCCCGACCGACCGGCTGATCAACACCAGCACCGCGACATTGGCCTACGTCTCCGTCGCCGAGGCCGCGGTGAGCTTTAGCGGTCTGGCGCCCTCACTGGTCAACGCTTGGCAAATCAACGTGGTGGTCCCCGATCAGACGTTCGTGGACGGCCAGGTGACGTTGCAGGCCGAGACCTCGGGCGTGAAGACAAACGCCGTTTC
>CAYOPA010000275.1:0-7462 GCA_964405625.1 uncultured Bryobacterales bacterium | reverse complement strand
CTGTTCCTCGGGAACAGTAGGCCACGTTTTTGTTATTAAGTGAAGAGTATTGGGGTTAAGCCCTACTTCAACGATTTCGTCGTCCACAAGGGTCACGCCTACGGCTTCGACGGCCGCATCCCCGCTTGCATCGACATCGAGACCGGAGAACGCCCATGGAAGGGCGGACGCTACGGCCAGGGACAACTAGAGCTGCTAGCCGATCAGGACTTGCTGCTGGCGCCCTCCGAGGAGGGTGAGCTGGCGCTCGTGAGCGCAACGGCCGACGCCTTCGCCGAAGTGGCGCGAATCGCCGCGTTGGAAGGCAAGACCTGGAACCATCCGGGCTTGGTCGGCGACACGCTGCTGGTCCGCAATGACCGCGAGATGGCGGCATTCGGACTCTAGCCCGAAACCCGACTCCCGCCAAATCCGCCGCCGCCCAAACCGAACACCGGGATCAACCCGGGCGCTCGGGCGCCCATCCGCCAACCCCGGCGATTGGGCGGCTCGACTCGAGCGCGGCCAAACTCAAAAATTCTGAAATGGTGGGCGGTGAGGGACTCGAACCCCCGACATTCTGCTTGTAAGGCAGACGCTCTAACCAACTGAGCTAACCGCCCGCTCCCGCATCAGAATCATAGCAGCGCTCGGCTAGCGCATGGCCGCCAGCTTGCTCTCGATCACCGGCCAGACATCCGGGTTCACCAGATCCCGCGGACGCTCGCCGCGCAGCACGCTGACGATGTTGGCCACCGTGGCTTCCACGATGCGGTGCTTTCCCTTGACCGTCGCCGAGCCCACGTGCGGGCTCAACACCACATCCTCGCGCTTCAGCATCGGGTTTTCCGGCAGCGGCGGCTCCGGATCCGTCACGTCCAGGCCGACGCCGCCCAGCCGGCCGGCGTCCAGCGCCGCGATCAGCGCCGGCTCATCGACCAGCGCCCCCCGCGATGCGTTGATGAACAGCGCGCCCGGCTTCATCTTCGCCAGCCGCTCGGCGTTGATAATCTTGTGCGTCTCCGGCGTCAGCGGCATGTGCAGCGAGACGGCGTCCGCGCGGCTGAGCAGCTCATCGAGCGAGCCGACCATCTCCACGCCCAGCTTCGCTGCGTCCTCGGCCGAAACGTACGGGTCGTACGCCTCGACCTTCATGCCCATCGCCACGGCCACCTTGGCCACGTGCTTGCCGATGCGGCCCAGACCGGCCAAACCAAGGGTTAGGCCGTGGAGCTCGATCGCGTCATGCTCGCCGTAAAAATCGCGGCCCCCGGGGTGACGGCGCAACTGCCCTTCCACCAGCTTGAGCTTTTTGGCCACCGCAAACAGCAGCGCCAGCGCAAACTCGGCCGTCGAGATCGTCGGCCCGTCCGGGGTATTGCAGACGGCAACGCCCCGCGCCGTGGCTGCGATCACATCGACCTTGTCGTAGCCGATGCCGGTGCGGGAAATCACCAGCAACTCCGGTGAAACATCCATCACCTCGGCGCCGAACGCCCCGCCGGCGGCCACAATAGCGTGCGCGCCCGGCAGATCGCGGTATCGCTGGGAGGGGGCCGCGGGCGGCGGACCCACGATCTCGGCCAGTCCCTCAAAGGCGGCGGCGATATCCGCCGGAAGCGCTCGTTCCGTCCAAACTTTAAACATTCGTCTCTCGCAAGGGGGGCCCGGCTCAAGCCTTGTCGGCGACCAGGAACAGATACAACAACGGCAGATAGATCACTGAGGCGCGCAGCAGCAGCCGGGCCTGCGCGATCGTCCGCAGCCGCGCCGCCTTCCAGCCGTAGTAGAAATAGCCGCAGCTCAGCACAAACGCCGCCACGCCGTACACCGGTCCGGCCATGCCCAACATCCAGGGAGCGATGCTCACCGGGATCAGGTTGAAGGCGTAGGCCATGATTTGGCGGCTGGTGGACTCGCCGTCGCCGTCCACCACCGGCAACATGCGGATGCCGGCCCGCGCATAGTCCTCGCGGTAGATCCAGGCGATCGCATAAAAGTGCGGAAACTGCCAAAGGAACAGGATAAAGAACAGCACCCAGGCTTCAAGGCTGAGCGAATTTTGCACCGCCGTCCAGCCCAGCAGCAGCGGCGCCGCGCCCGGAAACGCCCCAATAAAGGTCGATAGCGGCGTGCGCGTCTTCAGCGGCGTGTACATCAGCACATAGCTCACCAGCGTCGCCAGCCCGACCCAAAAGCTCAGCCAGTTGACCCCGGCCGCCATCCACGCCAGCCCCGCCGCCGACACAGCCAGCCCGAACGCCAGCGAGGCGTTCGCCGGAATGCGGCCCGACGGCAGCGGACGGTTCTCCGTGCGCCGCATCTTGCGGTCCAGATCGCGCTCCCACCACTGGTTCAGCGAGCCGGTCCCGGCGGCGAGCAACGCCGTCGCGGCGACCGTGTGCAGCAGCAGAATCGCGGAAAAAGCGTGCGGCGAGGCGACATAGAAGCCGACCATCGTCGACATCAAAATCAGCCAGACTACGTTGGGCTTGGTCAGCTCCAGGAATTCCCAGAAGAGACCCGGCCTCGCCGCCACCTGCACCGGCGCCGCTTGCGGTTCAATCGCCATCGCTTAGTTCGTGAAGCGGAGCTCGATCGTCTCCGTTCCGCCCTCGGCCACCGTCACCTTCGTTTCCTGGTTGCCCAGCCGCTCATGCACCGCCTCAATCGTGTACTCGCCGGCAGGCAGCCCCTTGATCTCAAACGAGCCGTCCGCGCCGGTCACCGCAAAGAACGGATGGTCGATCACGCTGACGTAGGAGCGCATCCAAGGATGGATGTTGCACTTGATCGGAATCATCAGCTCCTGCTTGGCAAAAGTTTCTTCGATGGCGCCGGCGCCGGCCGCCTGCGACTTGTTCCACTCGGCGTTGATGCGCGGCAGCGGATGCACATTGTGCAGCGTCGGGTCGCTATTGCTGACGCTCAGCACTTGGCCGGTCTGGACCGCCGTCACGTGCGGTTTGTAGATGCAGCCAATCTGGTCCAGCATGACCTTGTCGGACGAGGGCGCGAACTTCTTGCCCTCCAGCCCGGACTTCACCCAAACCAGGGCGTTGGCCAACGCGCCGCCATCGCCCACGACGACGGTCTCGGACATGATCGGCTCCGAGTGCATCGCCTTGCACTCCTCATCGGCGCCCATATTCAGCCGCTGCGGCTTTGGCGGCTCGCCTTCGAAGAGTATCTCGCCGCTGACAGAGCCCGCCGTGGCCGGGTCGACCTCGGTCACTTGCGCGGGAGGCTGAGTCGCCTCAGGCGCCGCCGTGTCGCCTCCGCCACAGCCGAAGGCCGCCAGCAGGCCGATGAAAACAACGAGGTTGTAGCGCTTCATGAGGATTCCCGCAGGACCGAATTTCTTATTGTACCGACGCAGCCCCTTGTGGCGCACGGCTGCGCCGTGCACGCGAGGCTTTGCCTCGCGAAGTAACCAGTCGGGCCATAGGCCCGACTGCACGGCATAGCCGTGCGCCACAATCCCTACATCCCTCGCAAAAACCGCTCCGCCCGCTCCAAATCCGCCGGCGTATCCACGCTCAAACCCACATGGCTCTGGCTCGCCACCACCCGAATCCGAAAGCCGTGCTCCAGCACTCGAAGCTGCTCCAGCCCTTCGATGCGCTCCAGCTCCGTCGGCTCCAGCTTCGCCAGATCCAGCAGGAAGCCCCGCCGATACCCATACAGCCCGATGTGCTCCCACGCCCGGTGCAGGTCCGCCCGCCGCGGATGCGGAATGATCGAGCGCGAGAAGTACAGCGCATCCCCGCGACGGTTGACCACCACCTTGACGACATTGACGTCATGCAGCGTGTCGTCGTCCACAATGGGCCGCATCGCAGTGCTCATCGGCAGCGTCGGGTCGCCCACGAATGGCTCGACCAGCTCATCGAGCGTCCTGGGCGACAGAAAAGGCTCATCGCCCTGGATATTCACCACAATGTCGCACTCCCGCGCCGCCGCCACCTCCGCCACGCGGTCCGTGCCGGAGGGATGCTCGGGCGAGGTCATCACGCACTGTCCGCCGAAGCCGGTCACCGCGCCGAAAATGCGCTCGTCGTCGGTGGCGACCACCAGATCGCTCAGCAGCGTCGAGCGCGCCGCCCGCTCGTAGACGTGCTGGATCATCGGCCTGCCGCCCAGCAGGGCCAAAGGCTTGCCTTCGAATCGCGCGGAAGGATAGCGCGCCGGGATGACGCCGAGGACTTGCATGAGCCGTGCGTAAGCCCATGCTACAGTGGGCCTTTCGAGCCTCCATTCTGCCATGGCCGGGGCAAAATTCGAAAACCTCCTCAAGCTGATGGTCCAACTGCGCGCGCCCGGCGGCTGCCCATGGGACCGCGAGCAGACCATCAGCACCCTGCGGCCGTACCTCATCGAAGAGGCCTACGAGACGCTCGACGCCATTGAGCGCGAGGCCTGGAGCGAGCTGCCCGGCGAGCTCGGCGACCTGCTGCTCCAGATCGTCTTCCAGTCGCAGATCGCCGCCGAAGAGGGCCTGTTCGAGATCAGCGACGTGCTCGACGCCATCAGCGAAAAGCTCGTCCGCCGCCACCCGCACGTCTTCGGTGACGAGACCGCCCACACCGCCGGTCGCGTGCTGGAGCGCTGGGATCAGATCAAGGCCGCCGAAAAGGCCTCCCGCGGCCAGCCCGCCGAGCAGGGCCTGCTCGCCGACGCGCCGCGCCACCAGCCGGCGCTGCTGGAGGCTTACAAAATCGGCAAGCTCGCCGCCAAAAGCGGTTTCGACTGGCCCGACTTCGAGCCCTTGCTCGACAAGCTCCGCGAGGAGACCATCGAGGTCGAGCAGGCCCGCGACTCCGGCGACCCCGACCAGATCGAAGACGAGGTCGGCGACCTGCTTTTCATGTGCGTCAACATCGCCCGTTTTTTGAAAGTCAATCCCGAGCTCGCCCTCAAGCGCGCCAACCAAAAATTCCGCGATCGGTTCCGCTACATCGAGCAGGCGCTGGAAGCCGAAGGCCGCTCGCTCGCCGACTCCGACCTGGAGGAGATGGAGGCGCTATGGCAACGAGCGAAGGGCGCTTGAACGACATCGTCCTCCGCGAGCTGACCACCGCCGAGGAGAACGAGGAAGCTTTCCTGGTCCAAGGCGAGGTCTGGGGCTTTTCAGAGGCCGACCGGGTGCCGCACCGCCTCTTCGCCGTCAACCGCATGATCGGCGGGCTGGCTCTGGGCGCCTTTGCGGGCGAGCAAATGATCGGCTTCTGCCTCGCCTTCCCGGGCATGAAGCCCGACGGCCGCCCGTACCTGCACTCCCACATGGCCGGAGTCCTTCCCGCCTGGCAGAATCACCGCATCGGCCGCCGCCTGAAGCTTCGCCAGCGCGAAGAGGCTCTGCGCATGGGGTACGGCCTGATCGAGTGGACCTTCGACCCGCTCGAAATCCGCAACGGTCACTTCAACGTCGAGCGGCTGGGCGTGATCGTCCGCCGCTACAAGCCCAACGCCTACGGCATCACCACCAGCCGGCTGCACGGCTCCATCCCCACTGACCGCCTGATCGCCGAGTGGCATCTGGCTTCGGGCCGCGTCAATTCCATCCTCGACGCCGGGGGGGCGCCCGCCAAGCGCGTGGTCGCCGAGATCGAAGTCCCCGCGGAAGCCGGAGCCTTGCGAACCTCCGACCCCGAGCGCGCCATCGCCATCCAGACCCGCGTTCGCGAGCAGTTTCAACAGGCGTTTTCGCAAAACCTCACGGTCGTCGGCTACCGACGCACCCAAACCGGCGGCAGCTACGAGCTCAGCGAATGAAGATTGAACGAATCATCCTGCGTGAAATCCGCATGGAGTTGATCCACCCCTTCGAGACCAGCTTCGGGGTGACTCACGACAAGCGCATCCTGCTCACTGAAGTCGTCAGCGAAGGCGTCTCCGGCTGGGGCGAGGTCACCTGCAAGAGCCTGCCGCTATACAACGAGGAGTTCATTGACGCCTCCTGGTTTCTGATCCGCGACGGGCTGGCGCCGCGCCTGCTTGGCCAGGACCTCAAGGCCTCCGACGTGAACGGCCTGCTGGGCTTTATCCGCGGCCACCACATGACCCGCGCCGCCCTGGAGACCGCCATCTGGGACATCGAGGCCCGCCAGGCCTGGAAGCCGCTGTGGGAGCACATCGGCGGTACGCGCGCCCTGCTCAACTGCGGCGTCTCGATCGGCATCCAGAAATCCATCCGGGAGTTACTGGCGAAGATCCAGACCGAAGTCGACGCCGGCTACCAGCGCATCAAGCTAAAAATCAAGCCCGGCTGGGACATCGACGTGCTTGCCGCCGTTCGCGAGCGCTTTCCCGACATTGTGCTTTCCGTGGACGCCAACTCAGCGTACCGCCTAGCCGACGCCGACCGCCTGCTCGAGCTCGATCGCTTCGATCTGCTCGACCACGCCCAGCTCGCCCGCCGCATGGAGACGGCCATCTGCCTGGACGAATCCATCCGCAGCGCCCGCCACGCCGAGCAGGCCATCGAGTGCGGCGCCTGCGGCATCATCAACATCAAGCTCGGCCGCGTGGGCGGCTTCTCCGAAGCGCTGCTGGTGCACAACGTCGCCCGCGCCCACGGAGTGCCGGTCTGGTGCGGCGGGATGCTGGAAACCGGAATCGGCAGGGCCCTGAATATCGCTCTGTCCACGCTGGATAACTTTGTGCTGCCGGGCGACGTGTCGGCCAGCAAGCGCTACTGGAAGCGCGACATCATCCAGCCCGAGGTGGAGGTCAGCAAGTATGGCACGATCACGGTCCCGGCCCGTTCGGGCAGCGGCTTCGCGGTGGACCGCGAATACGTGGACGCGCTCACGGTGAGGCGGGAAGAGCTGGCTTGAGCCTGACGGCCGCTTTGCGTCATCCTGGCGCGCTCACGCTGTGGAGCCTGGTCACGTTGATGACCCTGTTTTGGGGGCTCAACCCGATCATCGGCAAGGTCGCCCTACGCGAGGTTCCGCCGCTGCTGCTGGTGGGCTTGCGGACGTCGCTGTCGGCGCTGGTCATCCTGACGGTGTTCCTGCGGCAGGACGCCGATTCCCGCCGCATCGACCCCGGCGACTGGCCCCGACTGATCGCGATCGGACTGATGCAGGTCGCCAACCAGACGCTGTTCATCAGCGGCCTGGGCGACACCAGCGTCGCCCACTGCGCCTTCCTGTTCAGCCTGAGCCCGCTGCTGGTGCTGCTGATGGCGGCCGCAATGGGCCAGGAGCGCATCGGCATGCGCAAGCTGGCCGGGATGTCGATCTGCGTGGCGGGCGTCGTGCTGCTCTCACGGGACGCCGGCGACCCCGGCGCGCCGCCGACGCTCTTTGGCGACGCCCTCATATTTGGCGCAACGCTGGTTTTTGCCGCCTTCACGGTGCTGAGCAAGAACGAGCGCAAACGCTACGGCAGCGTCGCGCTTAACACCATCGCCTACTGCTCCGGCGCGCTGGTCTACCAGCCGATTATCTGGGGCGTCTACCGCGACGTGGACTTG
>CAYOPA010000274.1:3744-7494 GCA_964405625.1 uncultured Bryobacterales bacterium | reverse complement strand
CTCGACCCGGTGCGGCTTCAAGCCGTGCTGCTGCCAAATACGCCCCACGCTGGCGGCGCTGATTCCAGCCGCCCGAGCCATCGTGCGGGTGGACCAGTGAGTGGCGTTGGGCGGTTTCTCCTGCGTGGTCATGCGCACCACACTTGCGACGGTTTGCTTGCTGATTTTGGGCGTGCGACCGGGCCGCGGCGCGTCCTTTTCGAGGCCGCTGACGCCGAGCATGAGAAACCGCGCCCGCCAGCGGGCGGCCTTCTGGACGCTGATCCCGAGATGGTCGGCGATCTCCTTGTTCTGCTTACCCTCGGCGGCGAGCAGCACGACTCGCGCCCGCTCGACCACGCGCGCCGGCAGCGAACGCGCTCGGCGGCGCTGTTCCAGGGCTTCTCGTTGTTGCAGATTCAGTTCAACGGCTGGTGCGACACGCATGCAGGCGACCTCTCATTGTAGAGACGCCGTTACCATTATAAGGGTTACTATTTATGAGGCGCCACACTCGTTCAATCCGCCAGCAGCTTCTTAATCCCGCGCGTCGCCTGCCGCAGCCGCTGCTCGTTCTCAATCAGGCTGAAGCGCACGTAGCCCTCGCCTTCCGCTCCAAACCCAATTCCCGGCGAGACCGCCACCAGCGCCTTTTCCAGCGTCAGCTTGGCGTACTCCAACGAGCCGGCCCAGGCGTAGCGATCCGGGATCTTGGCCCACATGAACATGGTCGCTTTCGGGGGCTCGACCATCCAGCCCGCCTTGTGAAGCCCGTCCACCAGCACGTCGCGGCGGTGCTGGTAGGTGGCGCAGATCTTCTTGGTATCTTCCTCGCACTCGCGCAGCGCGATGATCGCCGCAATCTGGATCGGCTGGAACATGCCGTAGTCCAGGTACGACTTGATGCGCGCCAGGGCGTTAATCATCTTCTTGTTGCCCAGGCAGAAACCCACCCGCCAGCCGGCCATGTTGTAGGACTTCGACATCGAGAAGATCTCGACCGCCACTTCCTTCGCGCCGGGCACTTCTAGGATCGACGGCGCCTTGTAGCCGTCAAAGCACAGGTCGGCGTAGGCGAAGTCGTGCAGGATCATCGTGCCGTGTTTGTGCGCCATCGCCACCAGCGTTTCGAAGAAGCCGCGGTCCACGGTCTGCGTAGTCGGGTTGTGCGGGAACGAAACCAGGATCATTTTCGGCGGCGCGCCCGGTTTCTTGTACTCATCCTCCAACCGATTCAGAAATTCGTCCGGAGACGGCATCGGCAGGGCGCACTGGATGCCTTCGGCCATGCCGGCGCCCCATTGGTGGATGGGATAGGCCGGATCCGGCATTACCACCTTGTCTTCCGGCCCGATTGCGGCAAAAAGCAGGTGCGCCAGGGCGTCTTTGGCGCCCATCGTGGCGATCGCCTCGGTTTCCGGGTCCAAATCGACGTCGTAGTTCGCTTTGTAGCGCTTGCAAATCTCTTCGCGCAGGCGCGGGATGCCTTTCGACATCGAATAGCGGTGATTGCGCTTGTCCTTGGAGGCTTCGACGAGCTTTTGGATAACGGCCTTGGGCGTGGCGCCGTCGGGGTTGCCCATGCCGAGGTCGATCACGTCCAGCCCGGCCACGCGCGCCTTGTGGCGCATCTCGTTAATAACGGCGAAAACGTAGGGCGGCAGCTTGCCGATGCGGTAGAAGGGCTTGTCGTCAAAGATGCCGCCGCTTTGGACGGGTTGGATCGCAGGCGTGTCGCGGGTCGTCATGGTTTCCTCTCGGGAGGGCGCGGGTACGGGGCGCGTGAGCTTCACTATGGCTTGAATATCGTCAGGGTGGCAGAGCCGCATGGCGCGGCCCAGGTCGGCGCGGCGGAAGGAGGTAGTGCGGATGGTGCGGACGCGGCGAATCCGGCGGCCACGCCACGGGCCGCTTCCGATGCCGCCCGAATCGAGCAACCGCAGGCTGTCGCGATCGAGCGGCTGGATGCGCCAGCGGGCGTTGAGCGAAGCGGCGCCGGCGCCGTTTTCCACTTGCTCGAGCTCGACTTGATCGTTGGCGGCGAAGCCGTGGCCGCGCACGAAGATGCGCACGCCATCGGGCTCGGACAGCAGATTGTCGATCGGCTTCCAGTCTTCGCCGTAGCCGCGCCGAATGCGCTCATTGACGGTTTTGGCCGTCACGCCCAGCGCGCGCGCCGCCTCGTCGACGGAAAGCCCCTGACCGGCCCACGATTCTCTCACCACTTGAGTCTACCATGGCGATACACCGTTCCGAACGGTACTTATTCCACTTCCGGACTGCGTGTTCCGTCTGCTAATCTGCCTTCGTGAAGCGCTTTCTCCTGTTCGCCCTGTTACTCCCCGCGGCGCTGTCCGCCCAGGACGCCGACCGCTGGAACCTGGGAGACATCTACCCCTCGAACAAGGCATGGGCGGAAGCCAAGGACAAGACGGGCGGCCGCCTGGGCGAGATCGACGCGTGCCAGAGTGAAGTGGCGGCATCGGCGACGCGCTTGCGCGAGTGCCTGGACTTGATCTACGCCATTCGCAAGGAGGTGGCGCGGGTCGGCAGCTACGCCTCGATGCTGTCGGACGAGGACACGCGCGTCAACGAGCCGGCCCAGATGCGTTCGGAGGCGCAGTTGCTGGGCTCGGAGTTTTCCAAGAAGACGAGCTTCCTTGCGCCGGCGGTGATTGCGGCCGGGCGCGAAAAGATCGACGGCTATCTGGCGGCCGAGCCGGGACTGGCGCCGTACCGGCATCCGCTGGACGACATTTTGCGCTCGGCCGCGCACGTACGCTCGGAAGAGGTTGAGCAGGTGATCGCGCAGATCGGCCCGCTGGCCGCTTCGCCCGAGGATGTGCGCCGCACGCTGGCGAACGCTGATATGCCGTGGCCGTCGGTTGAGCTCACCGGCGGCACGGAGATCCGCCTCGACCCCGCCGGATACAACCAGGGCCGGGTGGCGCCGGACCGCGGCGACCGCAAGTTGGTGTTCAACACGTACTGGTCCAAATACAAAGAATACGAGCGCACCTATGGCGTGGCTCTGTATTCCCAGCTCAAGCGGGATAAGCTCTACGCCGACCTGCGGAATTACCCCAGCTCTCTGGCTTCGGCGCTCAGCGACAACAATATCCCGGAGGACGTTTATCGCACTTTGGTTCGCGTGACGAATGAGAACCTGGGTACGCTGCACCGTTACTTCAAGATTCGCGGCCGGATCTTGGGGATTGACGACCTGCGCTACTACGATATCTATCCGTCCCTGGTTGAAACGGGGAAGAAATACTCCAAGGAAGAAGGCGTGGAGCTGGCATTGGCGGCGGGCCGAATCCTGGGCGACCAGTATGTTGAGGTGATGCAGCGCGGCTTTGAGGAGCGCTGGATTGACTGGTTTCCTCGGCCCGGGAAGCGC
Source organism: uncultured Bryobacterales bacterium (assembly GCA_964405625.1). Classification (GTDB taxonomy): domain Bacteria; phylum Acidobacteriota; class Terriglobia; order Bryobacterales; family UBA6623; genus RI-231. The sequence continues at coordinate 4,115 of CAYOPA010000274.1, read as the reverse complement.
AGCGGGGCGTACATGAACGGCTCGGTTTATGACGTTCACCCGTATCTGTTGCTGAACTACAACGGGGAGTATGATTCGGTTTCGACTCTGGCGCATGAATACGGCCATGCCGTGCACAGCTTCATGGCCAACGAGGCGCAACCGTATCCAGTGGCGCGCTATTCGATTTTCGTGGCCGAGATCGCCTCGCAGACGAATGAGAATCTGCTGATGGATCACATGCTCAAGAATGCGGCCGATGACGAGGAGCGGCTATTCTTCTTGGGACATGAGCTGGAAGGCATTCGCGGCTCGTTCTTCCGGCAGACGATGTTTGGGGAGTTTGAGATGCTCGTCCACGACCTGGTGGACTCGGGCGAGGCGCTGACCGG
>CAYOPA010000274.1:0-3734 GCA_964405625.1 uncultured Bryobacterales bacterium | reverse complement strand
CGGGTCGAAGATGACCGAGATCTATGGCGACCTGCTGCGCAAGTATCACGGGCACGGGCAGGGCGTGTTGAAGATTGACGACCTCTATACGGTGGAGTGGGCGGCGATTCCGCATTTCTACTACAACTTCTATGTCTATCAGTACGCTACTTCGCAGGCGGCGGCGGCGCAGTTTTCCGATGCAATTCTCGGCGGAAAGGCCGGGGCGAAGGAAGCTTACCTGGAACTGCTGAAGTCGGGCGGGTCGGACTATCCGATTAATCAGCTCAAGAAGGCGGGGATTGATATGACTACGCCGGCGCCGTATGAGGCTTTGGTGGCGCGTGCGAACCGCGTGATGGATGAGATTGAGGCGATTTTGGATCGGCGGTAAGGTAGGGCCGGGCATTCCTGCCCGGCCGCGGGCGCCTCGGGTGTGTCAGGCCGCGAGGTTGGCAGTGCGCGGTCCAAGCTCGCCGGACAAGAATGTCCGGCTCTACTGAGTGAGGAGCTACTCGAAGAGGTCGCGGACTGGCGCGGAAAATTCCGGCAGCACGGGCTCCGCAGTAATGATGTGGTCGGCCTCCAGGCGCCGGGGCTGCTCGCCGGGCCGGCGGACGAGGACGCCTCGATCGACGGGCAGGACGATCCAGGCGAGCCGACTGCCGGCTTCCAAGTAGTCGTCGACTTTGCGTAGCAGGCGCGGCAGTGAATCCTCGGGCGAGAGGATCTCGACGACAAGCTCGGGGGCCTTTTCGAGGTAGCGTTTCTCCAAGGCGTCCGGCTCGTTCAAAACGACGCAGACGTCGGGGAGGTAGAAGCGCGTTCGCCCCGGTAATGGCAGCCGGCAACGAGCTTCCGTCATGGCCCATCCTCGGCCGAATTTGCGCATGTGGATGAAGAGCGCGGCTGCAATCAGGGTCTGTATCGTGGCGTGCTTTGGCGTTCCCACGACCGAATCTCGAATCTCGCCGTCCTGATACTCGTAAGTCTCGAGCTCCGGATCGTTCAGGTAGCGCTCCAGCGAAACGTTCGAAATTGTCGCCGCATCCGCCATAACGTCCCTCAGTCTCCCACAGCCGACGCAACCGCCTGCTCGGCCGACAGCGTTAGCGCTTGCTCCAAATCCGCCACGATATCCTCCAGCGCCTCGATGCCGACCGACAGCCGCAGCATGCCGTCGCCAATGCCCAGCCGCTGGCGATGCTTGGGGGAGAGGTCGCGGTGCGAGCTCATCGCCGGATAGAGCGCCATCGAATGCACGTCGCCCAGGCTGGTGGCGGGCACGACCATCTCCAGCGCGTCCAGGAACGCCAGCGCCCGCTCGCGGCCGCCGGCAAGATCGAAGCTCACCATTCCGCCAAACATGTCCTTGGGGAACAGGCGGCGGGCGGCCTCGTGATCGGGGTGGTCGGCGCGGCCGGGGAAGTAGACGCGCTCGACATCCGCGTTGGCGGCGAGCGCCGCTGCCACGCCGCGCGCGTTGGCGCATTGGCGTTCAAATCGCAGCGGCAAGGTCTTGATGCCGCGCATCGTCATGTAGGCTTCGTATGCGCCGAGGTTGGAGCCGAGGGTCTTGCTCAGGTAGACGACCGCCGGTTGGAGCTCGGCGCGGCCCAGGATCAGGCCGCTGAGCACGTCGCCGTGGCCGCCCATGTACTTGGTCGAGCTGTGGATGACCAGGTCCGCGCCCAGGGACAGGGGTTTGAGCATGACCGGCGTGGTGAAGGTGCCGTCGACGACCAGCAGGGCGCCGTGAGCGTGGGCGATCTCGGCTAGCCGATCCACCTTCGACACGCGCAGCAGCGGATTGGAAATCGTCTCCACCAGCACGCAGCCGGGCTGTTCCTCGGCGACGACCTGCTGAAAGCGCTCCAGGTCGCAGGGGTCTGCGAAGCGGGTCTCCACGCCCAGCGGCTCGAAAACCTTGGTCAGCATCGACAGCGTCTGGCCGTAGAGCACGTTGGCGGCTACGATCTTGCGGCGGCGGTCGGTAACGGCGGCCAACAGCGCCAGGTGCATCGCCGCCATGCCGGAGGAGGTCGCCAGCGCGAAGTCGGCGCCCTCCAGGGCGGCGGCCTGTTCCTCGAAAGCCTGCGTGGTGGGGTTGCCGTAGCGAGAGTAGCTGTGGCCCTCGCGTTCGCTGTTGAAGACGGCTTCCAGATCGGCGGACTTTTCGTAGTAGAACGTGGAGGCGGAAAAAATCGGCGTGACGACCGGCGTGAAGTCTCCGAGCTTCTTGCGGTCGCCGGCGTGGACCGCCTGGGTGGCAATGTTCTGGGATCGGCGCGGCATACGAATCCCTTGAGTATACGGCGGGGGAGCGCGTCAGGCGGGGGCGCGGGTCATCAGGCGGTACGGACGCGGTTGGAAGCCCAGCTTCCGGTACAGGCCCTGGGCCTCGGGTTTGCCGTCGGCGATCTCCAGGTGAAAGGCCCGCACGCCCGCCGCCTCAGCCGCCTCGATCGCCGCCGTCAACAAGGCGCCGCCCAGGCCGCGGCCGCGATGCTCGGGCAGGACGAAAAGCTCGTCGATGAAGGCGTCGCGGCCGCCGAGCTCGAGGGACCAGCCGTGGCAGAGCGCTACGTAGCCGGCGGCCGCGTCGTCGATCAAGCTCAGCCAGACGGCGCCCAGGCTCGGATCCGCCAACAGCTCCGCCAGCGCCTGCCGGCCGGTGTCTGGAGCCGCGGCGATTCCGTCCTCGGCGTGGAAAAGCGCCTGGAGAGCGAGCGTCGTCTCAAGGTCGTCCGGCACGGCGCGGCGGATCGGCATGCGTTAGTGCAACGGTGCGTTGTCCACTTCGAACCGGATGCCCCCGGCCACGCCGGCGAAGATGTTGTAAATGAGAGCCAGCAGAGCGCCTCCGATGAAGCCCATTCCTCCGTAGAGCAACGGAAAGATCACGATGGAGCCGATGCCCAGCACGGCGCCTGCGACCCCGCCGCTCACGCCGAGCTCGCTCTGCATCGCCGCCATTCCTCCGAACAGCGCGACCAGCGAAATCGCCAGACCGGCGAGCAGCCCGATTGCCGCGTACATCGCCCCCAGCATCTTTGCCACGGAAATCACCCCCACACTTTTGATGACCATTCCGACAATCCTCCCGCGCAAAGGCTAGCAGATTGGCGCGGGTCCGATGAGAATTTTTTGTTCAACGTTTTGGAGCTTGATCGAGTATGCATAGGTGAAGCCCGATGAGCGCGACGACCAGTAGCGGCGATTGGTTCCTCCCATGGATGAGCGGCCGCGAGGAATTGGACGGAGTCAGGGAAGAGTCCGCCGGCCTTGTGGCGAAGACGCTGGCGGGGGATCTGGGTGCGTTCGACCGGTTGATGCAACTGCACGAGCGCCGCGTCTACCGCACGGCGACGCTGCTGCTGGGCCGTCCGGAGGACGCCGAAGACGCCGTGCAGGAGACCTTTCTGCGGGTCTTTCGGAAATTGTCGAGCTTCCATCCCGATCGGGCGTTTGAGCCGTGGCTGTACCGGATTGCGGTGAACGTGTGCCGCGATACCGGGCGGCGGCGGCGCTGGCGGCAGTTGATCTCGCTCGACGGCTGGCTGGCCGGGGGCGGCGCTGAACCACGGGCGGCGGCCGACGGCGATTCCCGGCGTGATGAGATCGCAGCGGCGTTGGCGCGGTTGTCCGAGCGCGAGCGGGCGGCTGTGGTTCTGCGGGATGTGGAAGGGCTGAGCGCGGCGGAAGCGGGGCGGGCGCTGGGGATCGCCGAGGGGACAGTGCGCTCCCACACCAGT
>CAYOPA010000273.1:0-7498 GCA_964405625.1 uncultured Bryobacterales bacterium | reverse complement strand
TCCCACATGGAACAGAATGCCACACTTTTGTTATAAAGTGAAGAGTATTGGGGTTGAGCGGGCGGCTCGCCTGCCGGTAACACCGGGGCGCCCGGTTGTGTCTCACTGGTAAGGAGGGGCGAGACTTTCGCCCTGATCGTCGAAGGAGAGACTAATGAAAAAAACAGCACTTTGGTTGGTGTTAGCGGTTGGCGCGGTTGGCGGCTGCCTTGGATGCCAAGAGAAATCGACCGGCGACCACATGGAGGACGCTCTTGATAGCGCCGGTAAGGCCGCCCAATCGGCGGCCGATGACGTCAAGGAGGCCGTCGAAGACGTCACGGATAAGGATTAACGCTGCGTACGCCCCCTGGAACCTGCCGCCGGCCGCGCGAATTCTTCGCGTAAGCGGGTCCCGCTCGCGTCGGATGGAGCGCGCGTCCGGCCGGCTTCAACCGCACGGTCGACTGCGCCATAATGGGCTCTTCCGATGTCGTCCAAAACCCCCATACGGTATGAAGACGCCGGCGTCAGCATTGACGAAGCGGACCGCGCAACGTCAAAGATCAAGCGGCTGGCGATCGGCACTTTCGATGAGCGCGTGCTGACTGGCATCGGCGCGTTCGGCGCCTGCTATTCGATTGGCTCGCTCGGGCTCCAGGACCCCGTTTTGATCAGCTCCGCTGACGGTGTCGGCACCAAGCTCAACGTGGCTTTCGCGATGGGCGTGCACGACTCGGTTGGCGAGGATCTGGTCAACCACTGCGTCAATGACATCGCCGTGCAAGGCGCGGTCCCGCTCTACTTTCTCGACTACTTCGCCGTCGGCAAGCTCGAAGCCGAGGTCGCCGAGCAAGTGGTCAGCGGCTTGGCGCGGGCCTGCAAGGCCAACGGCTGCGCGCTCATCGGCGGCGAAACGGCGGAAATGCCGGGGATGTACCGGCCCGGCGAGTACGATCTGGCCGGCTTTATCGTGGGCGCGGCGGAGCGCAAACGCTTGTTGGAACCGGCGCTGGTGGAAGTCGGCGACGCCTTGATTGCTTTGCCGTCGAGCGGTCTGCACACCAACGGCTACTCGCTGGCCCGCAAGCTGCTCTTCGAGGTAGCCGGATACACGCCCGTGCAGCGGTTGGCGCGGCTGAAGACGACTGTCGGCAAGGAGCTGCTCAAAGTTCACCGCAGCTACCTGCAAGCCATCCGGCTGTTGCACGACAACGGCCTGCTGCACGGCGCCGCGCACATTACCGGCGGCGGCATCACTGACAATACGCCGCGCATCCTGCCCATGGGCGTGGAGGCTCATATCGAGACGGGGAGTTGGCCGTCCCTGCCGGTTTTCGAGCTGCTGCGGGAGATCGGCCACGTGGAAAAGGCCGAGATGTTGCGCACCTTCAACATGGGCGTCGGCATGATTCTCGTCGTACCGGGCGCCAAGGCCGCCGAAGCCGTCAAGCTGCTCGAAGGAATCGGCGAAACTTCGCATCGCGTCGGCGAGGTCCACAAGGCGGCGCGCTCCAACGCCAAGCCCAAGGTTGTCTACTCATGAAGAGGCTCGGAATCCTGCTGTCGGGGCGCGGCTCGAATTTTGAGGCGATCGCCGCCAGCGTCAGGGAAGGCCGCATCGAAGCCGAGATCGCGCTCGTCATCTCCAACCGTCCCAACGCTCGCGGGTTGGAACGCGCGCGGGAGCTCGGCCTGCCCGCGGAGTGCATCCCTTCGGCGGGACTGGAACGGGAAGTCTATGACCGCCAGGTGGCTGCAAGGCTCGAAGAAGCGGGCGTCGATCTGATCTGCCTGGCCGGCTATATGCGGCTGCTCAGCGGCTGGTTCGCGGAACGCTTTTCCCGGCGCGTGTTGAACATTCACCCCTCGCTGCTGCCCTCGTTCCCCGGCTTGGAGGCGCAACGGCAGGCGTTGGAGCACGGCGTGCGCTACACCGGCTGCACCGTACACTTTGTGGATGAACAGCTCGACGCCGGGCCGATCCTGGCGCAAGCCGTGGTGGACGTGCTCGACGGCGACACCGAAGAGAGCCTCTCGGCGCGCATCCTGGAGCAGGAGCACCGCATTTATACCGAGGCGATCCGGCTGGTTCTGAGCGGCGGCTATCGCATCGAGGGCCGCCGCGTCGTCCGCCTTTGAAGCAGGCTCGAACATGACCGTAGATGAACAGCTCAGCGTGATTCGCAAGGGCTTCGCCGAGATCATTCGCGACGAAGAACTGCGCGAGCGCCTGATCCGATCCGAAAAGACAGGCAAGCCGCTGCGGGTGAAGGCGGGCTTTGATCCCACCGCGCCGGACCTGCATCTGGGCCACACCGTCCTGATCCGCAAGCTGAAGCATTTTCAGGACTGCGGCCATCAGGTGATCTTCCTGATCGGCGACTACACGGCGATGATCGGCGACCCCACCGGCCGTAACGCCACCCGTCCGCCGATGACCCATGCGCAGATCCTGGCCAACGCTGAAACTTATCAGAAGCAGGTCTTCAAGATCCTCGACCCGGCCAAAACCGAGGTTCGCTTCAACTCCGAATGGCTGGCGAAGCTGGGTTTTCAGGATCTGATCTCCCTGGCTGCCAAGTACACCGTGGCGCGGATGCTGGAGCGCGACGATTTTTCCAAGCGCTACGCCGAGGGCCGGCCGATTTCCATGCACGAGCTGCTCTACCCGCTCTCGCAGGCCTACGATTCCGTTGCTCTGGAGGCCGACGTGGAGCTCGGCGGCACCGACCAGAAATTCAACCTGCTGGTCGGCCGTGAGATCCAGGGCGATTTTGGCCAGCCGCGCCAGATCATCGCCACGGTCCCCATCCTGGAGGGCCTCGACGGCGTCCAGAAGATGTCGAAGTCGCTCGGCAATTACATCGGCGTCACCGAGCCGCCGGAGGTGATGTATCGCAAGGTGATGCAAATCTCCGACGAGCTGATGTGGCGCTACCACGAGCTGTTGACCGACATGCCGCTGCCGGAGATCCACGCGCTCAAGCGCCGCTGCGAAGAGGGCGGGGCACACCCCATGGACGCCAAGCACGAGCTGGCGCGGCGCATCGTGACGGATTTTCATTCCGCCGACGGGGCCGCGCTGGGGGCGCAAACGTTTCGCAAGGTAGTCCAGCAAGGGCAGGTCCCCGAAAAGATGCCCGAGCACGACCTGCCCGAGGCGGCGCGCGAGGGCTCCACGGTGCTGCTGCACAAGCTGCTGCGGGAGCTGGGGCTGGCGGCCTCCGGCGGGGAAGCGATGCGGAAGCTCAAGGAAGGCGCCGTGGAGGTCAACGGCGAGAAGCAGCAGCAGATGGCCTACGAGCTCCCCGAGGGCGTCGAGGATTTGGTCATTCGCGTCGGCAAGAAGTGGGCGCGGGTTCGCGTTAGCGCCTGAGGCGCGCCGGTCAGGAGCCGTCGTTGCCGGAATCGGCCCGAGTTTGCTCGTCGGCCTGCTTTTGGAGCCGGTCGCGCACCTCGGGCAGCAGATCCTTCTTGCCGAGGTGGTCCATGCGATCCAGCGGCGTCACCAGCGTGGACAACGCGTTGAGCCCATGGCTGAGGATGCGGATGTAGTACTGCAACGCCAGCGTGTCGGCGGCGGCGAGGGCCCGCGAGGGCCGCTCGGTCAGCAGCTTTTGTTGCAAAGCCGTCAGATCGCGCCGGATATCCTTGCCGCGATCGATCAGATGGACGGCCTTGAGCTGGTCGGCTTCCTGCATGGTGGTCGCCAGCAGCGCCAGGAATCGCTCGGTCTGCTCAACCAGCGGAACCGCTTCCAGTGTCGGCCGATCCGGACCGGCGACCTCCGCCAGTTTGGCTAGGTCCTTGGCGTAGTCGCCGATGCGCTCCACATCCTTGACGATGTTCATCACCGAGAGGCAGAAGGGCAGGCTGAGGTTCTTGGGATCGCCCAAGACCTCGCCAAAAGCCTCGCGGCGCAATAGGCGCTGGAGCTTGTTGATGACCTTGTCCCGCTGCTTGATGCCGTCAGCGGTGAGCCCGTCGACGGTGCGTTGCAAGTAGATGTCGCCGGCCAGACGAACAATCTCGGCGCTCTCCTGAATCATGCGATCCAGCTCATGAGCGATTCGTTTGTCATGGCGTTCGCTACTGAATAGGGCTAAGAGCTCGCGAAGCATGACCCCTCCCACTGTAGAACGGATCGGAAATCCATCTTTCTATTGTGACAAAGTCGTTACAAACAGGTTAAGACGCATTCGCGGGTGCGCGTTCGGCGGGAAAGGCTGGGTTGCTCGAACTTCGGTTCCGTTGTACCCTTACGAGCGGCGAATCCCCATGCTTCCATCCAACTCGGCGCCAGTCCTGCTGGCGGTGCTGCTGTGCGTCGCGCCGCTCACCGCGCAGCACCGCGAGAGCAACCCCTTTTCGTCCGCCGCCGATTTGGAGGAAGGGCGCAAGCTCTACCGCCTCAACTGCGGCGTCTGCCACGGCATGGAGGGCCGGTCCGGCCGGGGCGCCCGTCTGGCCGTGCGGGACCACCGGCACGGAAACACCGACGCCGAGCTATTCCGGGTGATCCAAAACGGCGTTTCGGGGACCGAGATGCCGGGCTTGTGGATGGACGAGGACTCCACCTGGAAGATTCTGCTGTTCGTGCGGACCTTTGAGGTCAACGCCGGCGAGGCTTGCGAGGCGACGCCGGGGGACACAAGGGCAGGGGAGGCGGTCTACAGCCGCAACGGCTGCCAAGGTTGCCATGCCGTCGGCGCCGAGGGCGGCCGGCTCGGTCCTGACCTCACTCATATCGGCCTCAACTACTCCCGGGCGCAGCTCCGCGAAGCGCTGCTGGAACCCGACAAGCAGATCAGCGCCCGCTTCCGCACCGTTCGGCTCGAAACAGGCGGGCGTAAGGTCGAGGGCGTGTTGCTCAACGAAGACGGCTATTCGATCCATTTGCTGGACACGGCTGGCAAGCTGCGGTCGTTCGCCAAGGACTCGATCGCCAACCTCGAAAAGCCCGGCGTCTCGTTGATGCCCGGCTACCGCGACCGACTCAGCGACCGGGAGCTCGATGATCTACTGGCTTACCTGTGCGCGCTGCGGGGATCTCGGAAGGACAAATCGGAATGAAGCGCCTCCATCTCACGGCCCTGTTAGCGGCCTTTTTCGCGCTCGGCCTGTCGGCGCAGGTGACCACCGAGGACCTTCTGCGCGACGCCGACACGCCCGCCGACTGGCTCAACTACCACGGCGGCTACGCCGGCTGGCGTCACAGCAAGCTGGCGGAGGTCAACGCCGACAACGCCGAGCAACTGCGTCTGAAGTGGGTCTTTCAGCGGCCCATTACCAACAAATTCGAGACGACCCCGCTGGTCCATGACGGCGTGATGTACTTGACCGTCCCGCCCAACGAGGTCTACGCCCTCGACGCCGAGACCGGCCGCGGACTGTGGCACTACGTGCGCGAGCTGCCGCCCAAGATCATCGCCTGTTGCGGCGAGGTCAACCGCGGGCTGGCAATCCACGGCGACCGCCTGTTCATGGCCACGCTCGACGCCCACGTGGTGGCGCTGGACGCGCCGACCGGCAGGGTGCTGTGGGACGTGGAGATGATCGACTATTCGCAGGGCTATTCCGGCACCCACGCGCCGCTGATTGTGGGCGACAAGGTCATCGTGGGAGTTGCAGGCGCCGAGTACGGCATTCGCGGCTTCGTGGACGCCTACAACATCGCCGACGGCAGCCGCGCGTGGCGTTTCTACACCGTGCCGGGGCCGGGCGAGCTGGGGCACGACACCTGGGGCGGCGATTCCTGGAAGACCGGCGGCGGCTCCGTCTGGATGACGCCTTCGTACGATCCGGAGGCCAACCTGATCTACGTCGGCGTGGGCAACCCCGGCCCGGACTGGAACGGCGACGTACGCCCCGGCGACAACCTCTTTACCGACTCCGTCGTCGCACTGGACGCCGATACCGGCAAACGCCGGTGGCACTTCCAGTTCACCCCCCACGACACGCACGACTGGGACGCGGTGCAGGTGTTGGTCCTGTTGGATCGCGAGTACAAGGGCCGCGAGCGCGAGCTGCTGGTTACCGCCAACCGCAACGGCTTCCACTACGTTCTCGACCGAATCACCGGCGAGTTCCTGCACGCCAAAGCCTTCGTGCACCAAACCTGGGCCAAGGGCATTGACGAGGAGACGGGGCGGCCGATCGTCAACCCCAACACCGACCCGACTGAGGACGGCGTTGAGGTCTATCCGATGGTCGCCGGCGGCACGAACTGGATGTCTCCGGCTTACAACCCGGACACGGAGCTGTTCTACGTGACCTGCCGCGAGGGTTCGTCGATCTACTACAAGGGGCCGGCGGAGTACCGTCCTGGCACGCGCTTTTGGGGTTCGATGTTCGTCAATGAGCCGGCCCAGGACGCCTGGTACGGGGCGGTGCGGGCGCTGGACCCCCTGACCGGCGACAAAGTCTGGGAGCACAAGCTGTTTCGGCCTGCTTGGGCGGGGCTGCTCTCGACCGGCGGCGGCCTGGTCTTCGCGGGCGCTCAGGACGGCTGGTTCAAGGCGCTTGACGCCAAAACGGGCGAGGAGCTCTGGCGGATTCAGCTCGGCGGCGTGATCCAGGCCGGCCCGATGGCTTACGAGAGCAACGGCAGGCAGCGCATCGCGATTGCCGCCGGGCAGGGGCTGTTCGTCTTCGGCTTGTAGGCGCTCGACAGTAGCGAATATTGGGTTAACCTAGTCAAAGGCGAACCCATGAAATCCGCACTCATTACTGGAATTACGGGCCAAGACGGTTCTTATCTCACACGGCTTCTACTCGGCAAGGGATACACGGTCCACGGCATTATCAGGCGCTCCAGCAGCTTCAATACAGGCCGCCTGGACGATGTGTACCAGGACCCGCACGAGTCCTCGGTGCGGCTTAAGCTACACTACGGCGACATGGCCGACGGGGCCTCGCTGCGCAAGATTCTGCGCGACGCGCAGCCGGACGAAGTCTACAATCTCGCCGCCCAGTCGCACGTGATGGTCTCTTTTCAGCAGCCGGAATACACGGCGGACATCACCGCCACCGGCATGCTGCGCTTGCTGGAGGCGGTGCGCGATTATGCGGAATCGACCGGCAAGCAGCCCCGCCTGTACCAAGCCGGCTCGTCGGAAATGTTCGGCGCCACGCCGCCGCTGCAAGACGAGAGCTCGCCCTTCCGGCCGCAGAGCCCCTACGCCGTCAGCAAGGTCGCGGCGCATTGGCATTGCGTGAACTATCGCGAGGCCTACGGGCTCTTCATCTCCAACGGCATCCTGTTCAACCACGAGTCGCCCCACCGCGGCGAAACGTTTGTCACCCGCAAAATCACCCGCTCGCTCGCCCGCATCAAGGCCGGGATTCAGGACAAGCTCTACCTGGGCAACCTGGACGCCAGACGCGACTGGGGCTTCGCCGGCGACTACGTGGAGGCGATGTACCTGATGTTGCAGCAGGACGAGCCGGGCGATTTCGTCGTGGCGACCGGCGTCCAGTACTCGGTGGAGGAGTTCTTGAACTTCGCTGGCGAGTA
>CAYOPA010000272.1:0-7559 GCA_964405625.1 uncultured Bryobacterales bacterium | reverse complement strand
CATGATCTCGTCCATGTCCTTCTCCTGGGTGTCGATGTGGCGGTCGAGGTGGATGATGCCGACCTTGCCCTCGATGCACTGGGCCACGCCGCGAGCGCAGGGATAGCCGATCGAGTGGTCGCCGCCCATGATCATCGGCATGGTCCCCTGGCTGAGGATGTGGGCGACGCCCTTGGTGATCTGGTCGTGGCCCTTGGTGATATTCGCCGGGCAGAAGATATCGCCCACGTCGCACATCTTCAAGCTCTCGCGCAGATCGACTCCGGCCTCGAAGTTGTACGTCGTATACAGCGACGAGATGCGGCGGATGCCCTGCGGCCCGAAGCGCGTGCCCGAGCGATAGGTCGTGCCGATATCGAACGGCGCTCCGACGAAAGCCACGTCGTACTCGCCCACCTTGCGCACGTCTTCCAGGTAGTGCGTCTTCAAGAACGTGTTAATTCCCGACCAGTGCGGCAGCTCGCCGCGCTGGAAGCAGGAAATATCCGTCTTGTCCTCAATGGAGTCAGCCGGCTCCAGGCCGAATTCCTTGGCGCGGCGGCACTCCTCCTCCCATTGCTTGGACGAGATCTTCGTCTCGGCGTCCAGAGCCTTGGGGCCTTCAAAACCCTCCAGGCTGGGCCGGGGACGGTCATGCTCGCGGTAGTTGGGAGCGTGGCGCTTGTAGAACGACATAGAGGTAAGGGGAGAAGCTGCTTAGAGCGTCTCGATTCGGCATCCGCACGATTGGAGAGCGAGGGACCTGGCGGCGGGGCCTGTCCGCAAGCGGTGTGGCGATGATTCCTTGAGGATAGGCCGCGTTCGCCGACCGAGGCAAGCCTTGGCACGGTTTCGGTCGGTTGTCGGTCGGTTTGACACGTTTCCGAACGCGTGCTCCAATAGAGTCGAGCAGCGGCTCGTTCCGCTTCTCCCCTTCCCGGTGCGAAGGTCTCTCGACCCCGATTCGTCCACCCCTGAAGCCTTGAAAGCTTCGGATTCCCAAGAAGCAATTCGCTTGGTTCGCGTGGAAGAGCCTTACGCTGTTGACCGGCAGGTCTTTGGCGCGAAAGGCTCGGAGTCGATTTCGATGACCTGCAACCGCAACACGACGGCCGCCGCGCAAGTAACGTGGTGGACCGGCTATTCCGGGCTCGCCCTCTGATTCCCACATTGTCGGCGCTGGTGTTGCGGATATCCATGCGGAATGTCGGCTGGTTGCTTGATGAGCGAATCGGAGAGGCGAATTCCCCATGCTGAAACATATTCTGGTTTTGACCCTGCTGACCGCCCCCGCCTTGACGGCGGCGCCGGAGCCGGTTGCGGGCGCGGACTTCTTTGAGACCGAGATTCGGCCGATTCTGGCTGAAAACTGTTACTCGTGCCATACCCAGACCAAGTTGGGCGGCCTGCGCATGGACTCCAAGGAGGCGCTGCTGGAAGGCGGCAAGTCCGGTCCGGCCGTGATGCTCGGCAAGCCCGATGAGAGCCTGTTGATCCAGGTGATCCGCCACGAGATCCCCGACATGAAGATGCCGATGGGCGGCAAGCTACCCGAGGCGCGGATCGCCGCGCTGGCCAAGTGGGTGGAGATGGGCGCTCTCTGGCCCGAGGCGCCCGAAGGGGCCGCCCGCGCCGCCGGCGACGAGTTCGTGATCACGCCCGAGCAGCGCAAGTGGTGGTCGTTTCGCGAGTTTGACAAGACCGCTCCGCCGCAGCTCAAAGACAAGCGCGCGGTCAACTACATTGACAGCTACGTCTTCGAAAGGCTCCAGCAGGAGGGAATCACCCCCAACGAGGCCGCCGATCGCAGGACCTTGATTCGGCGCGTCAGCTTGGACGTGATTGGCCTGCCGCCGACGCCCAAGGAGGTGGAGGAGTTCGTCAACGACAAGTCGCCGGACGCCTACGAAAAGCTGGTGGAGCGGCTTCTCGCCTCCAAGCAGTACGGCGAGCGCTGGGGCCGTCACTGGCTCGACGTGGTGCGTTACGGCGAAGACGACTTGCACGGCATCGCCAAGAACCGCCTGGGATTCGAGCACTATCCGCAGGCGTACATCTATCGCGACTGGGTCATCAAGGCCTTCAACGACGACATGCCGTACGACACGTTCGTCAAGGCGCAGCTCGCCGCCGACGTGATGGGCAAAACCGAGTGGGAAACCAAGCCCCGCGGCAAGTATGACGACGACAACATGTGGGGCCGGCTGCAAGTGACCGAATGGGACGGCCTGACCGAGGAGCAGCGCCGCCGGCTTATTCCGTCCGGGCACATCGTCAACGACAAGCTTGACAAGAAGCCGCTGCCCGGCCTTGGGTTTCAAGGCGCCGGGCCGTGGTATTACGATCTGGGCGACGCCTGGGTGATGCGCGCCGACGAGCGCAATGATCGCGTGGACGTGGTCACGCGCGGCTTCCTCGGCCTGACCGTCGCCTGCGCCCGCTGCCACGACCACAAGTACGACCCCATCTCGGCCAAGGACTACTACGCCATGGCCGGGGTTTTCTTCAACAGCCCCTACCACGAGTACCCGCTTGAAGAGCAGGCCGTGGTCGACCACTGGCTCGAAAAGGACAAGCTGGTCGAGCAGCAAAAAAAGCGGATCAGCGAGTTTCTCAAGAAAGAAGGGGAGTTACTGGCCGAGCGGATGGCCTACCAAGCCAAGGACTACATGGTCGCCGCTTGGAAGGTGACCGGCGAGCCGAAAAAGAACGTCGTCACGGCCGCCTACGAGGGCAAGCTGGATGTCGAGATCCTGCAACGCTGGATCGACTTCCTCGCCAAGGAACCGCAGCACTATCCCTACCTGGTGGAGTGGCAGACCATGATCGAGCACGGCGGCAACCTCGACGCGGCCGAGAACATGGCCGAAAACTTCCAGGAAACGCTGCTGCGCGTGATGGCCGAGTACCAGGAGATCGACGAGCGCAACGAAAAGATCGAGGTCAAGAGCTGGCCGCTGGACGACAAGCCTCCGATCCCGATGCCGAACAAGTTCAAGACCGAATTCGAAAAATACTTCATCGAGAAGGAGACCATGGACCGGGTCCGCATCAACCTCTATACCGATGTGTTCCGCTCCGACCTCGACGCCACCACCGACCTGGACGGCAATCCCGGCCGCCGGCCCGGACTGCTCGGCTTCAAGGACTGGGGACTTACGAGCCGCCTGACGGCCGAATCCCAGGCACACCTGGAGCGCCTGGAAGCGGACCTGAAGAAGCTCGAAAAGTGGCGCGGCAAGGAGTACCCGTTCGTGATGGGCGTGCGCGAATCCGACGTGATCACCGAACTGCCCTTGCACAAGCGCGGCAGCCCAACCGATCTGGGCGACGCCGTTCCGCGGCGCTTCCTGGAGGTGCTCTCGCCCGAGGACGGCCCGGCGTTGTTTGAAAAAGGCTCGGGACGGCTGGAGCTGGCCGAGGCGATCGTCAACCACCCGCTGACGGCGCGCGTGATCGTCAACCGCGTCTGGAAGTGGCACTTTGGGACCGGCATCGTCGATACGCCCAGCAACTTCGGCCGCGTCGGCGACAAGCCTTCGCATCCACAAATGCTCGACTACATGGCGCAGCGCTTTGTGGACAACGGCATGTCGATCAAACAGCTTCACCGCGACATTCTGCTGTCGTACACCTACCGCCAGTCGTCGCGGAAGAACGAGATGGCGTTCCGGAAGGACCCGGAGAATCGGCTCTACTGGCGCTTCAACCGGCAGCGGCTGGACGCCGAGCAGATTCGCGACTCGCTGCTGTTCGTCTCCGGAGTGCTCGACCTGAAGGAGGTCGGCGGCCCCTCGGGCGACATCGACAGCCCGAAGCTCAAGCGGCGCGCCGTCTATGGCAAGGTCAGCCGGTTCCTGCTGGCGGATTTCCACAAGACGTTCGACTTCCCGAACCCGAACATCTCGGCTGACCAGCGCTTCGCCACCAGCGTCCCGCTGCAGCGGCTGTTCTTTATGAATAGCGAGCTGATGGCGACGTTGGCCGGCAAGTTCGCCGAGCGTACGAGCAAACCGCTGATCGAGGACGACGCCGATAAAGCCAAGGACGAGAAAGAGGCCAAGGGCGGCAAGAACGCGGCCAAGGAGCCCGAGCCGGAGGTTGCCGCAAAGCCCCCGGTCGATGACAACACGCGCATCGAGCGCGCCTACATGATCCTCTACGGCCGCCAGCCGACGCAGGAGGAGATCGCCGCCGGCATTGGCTTCCTTACCGACGAGGCCAACAAGAAGAAGGACGACGACTTCTCCGAGGAGCCGGTCACGGCCTGGCAACTCTATGCGCGAGCGCTGTTGAGCTCCAACGAATTCCTGTTCATGAACTAACCCCAAGGAGAAAGCAAGAAATGTCCCACCAAAAATCTCAACCGTTGACGCGCCGACAGGCGTTGCGCACGATGGGGTCGGGCTTCGGCATGATGGCTTTCGCCAACATGATCGGGAGCTCGATCGCCCGCGCCGGCGCGGTGGCCGGCTCCGACGGCCTGCGCCTGCCCAAGCCGCACCACGAGCCCAAGGCGAAGAACATCATCTTCCTGTTCATGAACGGCGGCGTCAGCGCAATCGATTGCTTCGACCCCAAGCCGATGCTGGCCAAGTATGACGGCAAGCCATTGCCCAGCGGTTCGGTGAAAACCGAGCGCAAGACGGGCAACCTGATGAAGTCGCCGTTCGAGTTCAAGAAGTACGGCGAGTCCGGCATGGATTTCTCCGAGCTGTGGCCGCACGTGGGCGAATGCGCCGACGACATCTGCATGATCCGATCGATGACGACGGCCATCCCGAACCATGAGCCGTCGCTGCTGATGATGAATACCGGGCACATCCAGCCCGGCCGTCCGGCGATCGGTTCCTGGCTGACCTACGGGCTGGGCTCGGAGAACGAGAACCTGCCCGGCTACGTGGTGCTGTGCCCCAACCAGCCCACCGTTGTCGGGCCGCCGCTGTGGGCCAACGGCTTCCTGCCGGCCGTGCACCAAGGGACGTTCATCTCCGACAAGGAACCGCGGCTGCCGAAGGATTTTGATCCGGAAAAGCTGATTCCCTACATCAAGAACGAGGGGACGGACCCGGCGCGCCAAAAGTCCGAGATGGAGCTGCTCAGCAAGCTCAACCGCTTCCACATGGAGCGGGCCGAGCCGGGCGCCCCGGAGCTTGAGGCTGTCATCCAGAACATGGAGACGGCCTACCGCATGCAGACCGAGGCGCCGGAGATTTTCGACATCCGCAAGGAGTCCGAGGAGACGCAGAAGCTCTACGGTCCGGGCTCGACGGCCCGCGGCGCGCTCACCGCCGTGCGGCTGGTCGAGGCGGGCGTTCGGATGGTGCAGGTCTATTACGACAAGGGCGATCCGTGGGACGCCCACACCGACATCAACACCCACCGCAAGAACGCCCAGGACTCGGATCAGCCGTTCGCGGCGGTCATTAAGGACCTCAAGGGCCGCGGCTTGCTCGATGAGACGATTGTGCTGTGCGGCACCGAATTCGGGCGCACCCCGGTGGTGGAAACCGGCGGCGGGGGCGGGGGCCTGAAGAACGGCCGCGACCACAATCCGTTCGGCTTCAGCGTCTGGTTGGCGGGCGGCGGCTTCAAGGGCGGAACGATCTACGGCGGTACGGACGACTTCGGATTCAAGGCGGTCGAGAACCCGTTGACGGTGCACGACTTGCACGCCACGATCCTGCACCAGTTGGGCATCAACCACGAGAAGCTCACCTACCACTACTCCGGCCGCGACTTCCGTTTGACGGACGTGCACGGGCGTGTGGTCAAGGAGTTGTTGGCGTAGGGCCCTGCCTGTCAGGGGCTGTAGGAGAATGGGGAAGGCGGAGCCCGGAACTGGAAGAGCAGGCCGAGCCGTTCTCACTCGACCGTCGGTTCTCGCCTCCGGTTGATCGTAAACGCAAGAAAGAAGGGGGCCTGTCGGCGCGTGCAAACCCGGCCCTTACGGACCGGGCTATCAGAATGCCGCCCTACGGGCTCGAATACGCTCCCGCTTCGCGGATCGCCAGATTTCGCTTGGCGAAGCACAACCTGCGAGGGCCGGGCCGACCAATCCCGGCCCTCGCAGTTTTCCGGCGTGTCCGGCCTGATCGCAGGTTTGAGGCTCTTCCAACCGCTTTAACTCGCCGAAGAACCTATGGTGGGATAGAATGCAGACGGAAACGGCGCTATCTGTGGCAGAGGGCCGTGAGTCGCGGGTTCTTCCCGCCGCCGCCGCCGCCCGTTTCTGATGAGTGAAGTCATGCAGCCCGAAACCGCCATCCGCCGCCTTTTGTTGATTCTGGCGCTCGTGCTGGGCGCCGGCGCCGCTTCAGCGCCGGCCCAGACGTCGCGCGACATCGAGCTCGTGTTCGAGTCCGATGTGAAGAACTGGCCTGACGCGGCCAAGCGCTGGGCGCTGATCGTGGGCGTGTCGGAATACCAGGATCAGACGATCTCGCCCGTCCCCGGCGCCGAGAACGACGCCGACGCCTTGCGGGAGGCGCTCGTCGAGCACGCCGGCTTCCCGCGCGAGCAGGTGCTCATGCTGACCTCCAGCCAGGACCCCTCCATGCGACCGGGACGCACGGCAATCCTGCGCGACCTGCTTAAGATCAAGTCGCAGATTCCGCCCGACGGCCTGCTGGTGTTCGCCTTCGCGGGACACGGCATCGAGCGCGACGGCCGGGCGTTCTTGATCCCGCAGGACGCTTCGCTGATCCAGGATGTGGATTTTCTGGAAAGCACGGCCATCAGCCTGGAGGGCCTGAAGACGCTGATTCGCGGCATGAACACGCAGCAGGTTGTGATGCTGCTCGACGCCTGCCGCAATGATCCCCGCGCGGGCCGCTCCGTGGACGACTTGCAAGGCAACATGATGACGGCGGCGCAGACGGGCTTCTCGTTCGCTCAGGCCAACGAGGGCGTCGAAGCGTTTGTCACGCTGTACGCCACCGCCGTCGGCTACCGGGCTTGGGAAACCTACGATCGCGACGCCGGCAAGCAGCGCGGCATCTTTTCCAAGGCGCTGATCAACGGGCTGGCCGGCAAAGCGGCGGGCGACGACGGCGCGGTTACTCTGCAAAGGCTGGTGGCCTACGTCCAGGAGCAGGTGCCGCTGATGATCAAACAGGAGTACGGCGACGACCGCCAGCAGCGGCCGTTCGTACAGATCGGCGGCTATCGCGCCGAGGACCTGGTGCTCTCGCGCGTGGCCAAGCCGACGCTAAGCGATAACGCCGATTGGGCGCTGACGAGCTCGACCAAGGAGCTGTCCAAGCTGATCGACCATATTCAGAAGTTCCCCGGCTGCGCCCATCAAGAGGAGGCCCACTACCTGGCGGTCAACCAGGTGCGGGGCCAGGGCGGCCCGCAGGTGGTGCTGGCAAGCTGGGGCGAACGGCCGGGCGGCAATGAGATCGATCCCGCCTTTTTGAATGAGCTCACCCTGGAGCGCTATTTGGAACTGTTCCCCGACGGCGCCAACGCGGCCGACGCGGACTGGACCCGGATCAAGAATTCCAACCGGGCCGCGGACTTCTCCAGCCACATCCTGCGTTATCCCAACAGCCCCTTCGCCGAGCTGGCCAAGATCC
>CAYOPA010000271.1:0-7591 GCA_964405625.1 uncultured Bryobacterales bacterium | reverse complement strand
CCGCAACCGCGGCCCAGAGCTCGTCAACCGCTTTTTTGACGTGGTGACGGTGCAGAAGAGCGGCGCCATTTTGCTGATGGACGGACTGTCGCTACTCATGCAGACGATCCTCGGCATGACCTTGCTGGCGCTGTACCACCCGCTGCTGCTGGCCTTTGACCTGATGTTGGTCTCCACGATCTTCGTCATTATCTTTGTTCTGGGCCGCGGGGCCACCGATACCGCCATCAAGGAATCCAAGGCCAAATACGCCACCGCGGCCTGGCTGGAGGAGATGGCGGCGCTGACGCGGACCTTCAAGGCGGGGGGAGCGGCGCGCTTTGCGATGGATCGGGCCGATCGGCTCACCCGCGACTATCTGGCCTATCGAGGAAAGCACTTCCGGATCTTCATGCGGCAGGTAGTGGGATCGCTGGCGTTGCAGGCCTTCGCCAGCGCCACGCTCTTAGGTATCGGCGGGTTTCTGGTGATCGACCGCCAACTCACGCTGGGACAGCTCGTCGCCGCCGAGCTGATTGTAACGGCCGTGGTCAGCGGGTTTTCGAAGTTCGGTAAGAAGTTCGAAACCTTCTACGACCTACTGGCCGCGCTCGATAAGCTCGGCGCGCTGATCGACCTGCCGCTGGAGCGGCTGGGCGGCGAGACTCTGGCGGCTTCGGACGAGCCGGCCGCGATTCGTTTTCGCGACATCACATTCAAGCTGGGCGGACGGGCGCTGCTCAACCACGTCGATTGGGAGTTGCGGCCCGGCGCGGCGATCGGCCTGACCGGACCCACCGGCGCGGGCAAGACGTCGGTGGGCGACCTGCTCTACGGCCTGCGTAAACCGGACGGAGGCGTGCTGACGATCGACGATGTGGACCTGCGCGATCTGTGCCTGGAGGAGCTCCGCGATCAGGTGGCGCTGGCGCACGGTACCGAAATCTTCACCGGAACCGTCTTGGAGAATGTATCGGTCGGTCGAGAGAACGTAGACGCGGCCATGGTTCGTGATGCGTTGAAAACCGTCGGGCTGCTCGACGATATTCTGGAGTTGCGCGACGGTCTCCAGACGCAACTGTCGATGAGCGGGCGGCCTTTGTCGCCGGGTCAGACCGCGCAGCTAGCACTGGCGCGGGCCATAGCGGGCCGGCCCCGGCTGCTGATTCTCGATGGGCCGTTTGAGAAGATTGACGCACCCCGGCTGCGCGACCAGATCGCCGAGAAGCTGTTTGACCGCGACGCGCCCTGGACTCTGCTGTGTATCAGCTCGCAACCGGATTTACTGCGCCGATGCGAGAAGCTGTATCTGCTCGACCAGGGCTCCTTGAGCGAGCTGACCGACTACGCCGGCGGCTACCACGGAGACGCTGAATGACGACTCGCACCACGCAGTACTCCACGCCGATCGCCTTGCGGGCCCGCCCGCTGAGCGCGCTGCGCTACGCGGGCGCGCCGAACAATTCCAGAGCCCTGGCGAGGATTCTGACCACGCTACTGTTCGTGTTGGTGGCTGCGCTGATCTTTACGCCCTGGCAGCAGAACGTGCGCGGCAAAGGGCGAGTGGTAGCCTTCGCGCCAATTGAGCGGCAACAGCCCATCCAGGCCCCCATCGACGGTCGCATCGTCAACTGGGCCGTGGTCGAGGGCTCCAAAGTGAAGAGAGGCGATCTGATCGTCGAGATGTCTGACAACGATCCGTCCATCCTGGAGCGGTTGAACCAGGAGCGCGACGCCATCCAAGGCACCTTGCAGGCGACGATCCAGCAAGCGGGCTCGGTGGAGGGCAAGATTTTTCAATTGGAGGCGACCCGCATCAGCGCCGTCTCCGCCGCTCAGTCGCGTGTGGAAGCGGCTCGCGACAAGGTGCGCTCGGCCGAGCAGAACGTCACCGCCAGGGAAGCGGATTTGCAGACCGCCGAGCTCAACATCGAACGGCAGCGGCGGCTCGCTAGCCGAGGGTTGGCCTCGACGCGGACGCTGGAGCTGACCGAGCTAACTTACAACAAAGCCCTGGCTGATTTGGAATCGGCCCGCGCCGGGCTGGCCGCGGAGCGCAACACTCTACTGGCGCTTCAGGCCGAGTTGCGCAGAACCGACGCCGACGCCCAATCCAAGGTCGAAGACGCCCGCGCATCGTTCGCCTCGGCCCGTTCCAACGCTGAGAAGGCGCGCGCGGAGGTCACCAAGATCGATGTGCGCTTGGCGCGGCAGGCGACGCAGCGCATAGTCGCGCCCATCGACGGCACGGTTTGGCGCGTGCTCGCCCGCCAGGGCGGCGATCAGCTCAAGGCGGGGCAGACGCTGGCCGTGTTGGTGCCGGAGTCGTCCAAGAACGTCGTCGAGTTGTGGGTGGACGGCAATGACGTGCCGCTTATCGAGGTCGGCCGTCACGCTCGGCTTCAGTTCGAGGGCTGGCCGGCGCTACAGTTTGTGGGCTGGCCGTCGATCGCGGTCGGCACCTTCGGCGGCGAGGTGCTGCTGGTGGATTCCACCGACAACGGCTTGGGCCAGTTCCGCGTGCTCGTCGAGCCCGATCCCAGCGACGATCCCTGGCCCTCGGCCCGGTATCTCAGGCAGGGCGCGCTGGCCAATGGCTGGGTGCTGCTCAACCAAGTGCCGGTATGGTACGAGCTCTGGCGGCAGTTCAACGGCTTCCCGCCGGTGATCGCCGTGGACGAGCCGGGCTTGGGCGGCTTGGCGCCAGGGGACGGGAACAAGTGAAGCGGACCATCGTCCTGCTACTCGCGCTGTCGGCGGCCGGCGCCGCTCAGGAGCTGACGCTCAACGAAGTCTTCGCCTCGGTGGACCGCGCCTATCCGCTGTTGGCGCGGGCCATGCAGGAGCGCGCGCTGGCCGAGGCGGGCCTGCTGGAGGCGCAGGGTGGCTTCGATACTCGCTTGAAGTCCAAGGCTGATACGAAGAATCTCGGCTTTTACCGATTTCGCGACCTCGACGGCTACATCGAGCAGCCCACGCAGCTTTGGGGCGCGGAGTTCTACGGCGGCTACCAGCGCGGCCAGGGCAATTTCGCCACCTGGGACAGCAACCGTTTGACTCTCGACCGCGGCGAGTTTCGCGGCGGCATGCGGTTGCCGCTGTTCCGCGACCGCGAGATCGACGAACGCCGCGCCAACCTGCGGTCGGCCGGAATCGGCCTGGAGGTCGCCGACCAGTTCATCGACGGGCAGCGACTGGCGATCTACCAGATGGCGGCCCGATCTTACTGGGAGTGGGTCGCCTCGGGGCGGCTGCGCAGTGTCGCCATCGACGTTCTCAATTTGGCGACGGAGCGGATCGACAACCTCCGGGAGACGATCGACGCCGGAATGTTGGCTCCGATCGAGCTTACTGACAACCAGCGAGCGATCCTGCAGCGGCAGTCGGCGCTGGTTTCCGCCGAGCGGCTGCTGGAGAACAAGTCCATCGAGCTTTCGCTGTTCCTGCGCGACCCGGCGGGCAACCCCGTTTTGCCGGGCGCTGACCGGCTGCCGGATTTTCCCGAGCCAGTCGAGCTCGACGAAGATCGTCTGTTCCGCGACATGGAGCGCGCCGTCACGCAGCGGCCCGAAGTGCGCGAGCTGCTGGCGCGACGGCGCCAGCTCGACGTCGGCCGCGAGCTCTTTGATAACCAGACCCAGCCCCAAGTCGACCTGCTCACCGAGTACTCCCGCGACTTCGGCGACGGACTGATCAGCAAGCGCGGCAGCGAGCTCAGGGCCGCCGTGCTGTTTGATCTGCCGCTGCAACGGCGGCGGGCGTTCGGCCGGCTGGCCGCCCAGGACGCCAGGATCAATGCGCTGTCGGCCGAGCTGCGGTTTGTCCGCGACCGCGTGACGGCCGATGTGCAGGACGCAGCCTCGGCCGTGCGCGCCGCTTACGACCGCTTGCAATTCGTGCGCGGCGAGCTCGAAGTCGCACAAGAGCTCGAAGTCGCCGAGCGTGAACGCTTTGACCTGGGCGACTCGACGCTCTTCTTGGTCAACCTGCGCGAAATCGCGACGGTGGACGCCGCGCAGGGCGTGGTGCAGGCGTTGGTGGACTACCACCGAGCCTTTGTGGCGTATCGGGCGGCGACGGCCGATCTGCTCAGCGGTCAGCCGTAAAGGCGATTGCAAGCCCCTGAGTTGGAGGGCCATTGACGGCCCGGCTACACTTCGAGGAGATGTCATTGTCGTTAAACCGCCGCCGCTTCGGGACCGCGTTGGCCGCCGGGCTACTGGGCTCCCGCGCCGCCCGCGCGCAGCAGCCGCCGAACGTGCTGGTGATCCTCACTAGCGAGCTGCGCGCCGACGCCCTGAGCTGCATGGGCGCACCGTTAGCGCGGACCTTTGCGATCGACGACCTGGCCAAGCAGGGCTGTCTGTTGCGGCAAGCCATCAGCCCGGTTCCCGAGTCGGGCGGGCGCGGCGCCATGGCCGCACTAACAGGCCGTTACCCAAAAGCGCGCTCCGTGGGCGCGACCGTAGCCCAGAGCTACTCTGGGATTGCGACCCTGCCCGAGCTACTGGCCCACGGCGGGTACCAGACGGCCGTCATCGGACACCCGCCGGCCGCGCTGGCGGGCGTCGGCGCGGATTTGGTGAAGTTGTTTCCCGAGCCGGATTACCAAGATTTCCTCACCGATTCGTACCCGAGCTTCGTCGAGGACTATGCCCGGATGAGCGAGCCCGCCGGCATCCCTCCCGAAGGCCGTCCGCCGTGGTCGATCGGCACGGCGGCGTTGCCGCCCGAAGGCTTCCCCACGCGCTGGATCGCCAACCAGACGTTGGAGTTTCTGCAATCACAAAAGGACGCCGGGCCTTGGTGCTGCGTCACTGCGTTCTCCAAGCCGCGCGAGCCCTACATCGTGCCGGAGCCGTGGGCCTCGCGCTATCAACTCGACAAGATCCCCATGCCTGCGTTGCCCGCGATTCGGCCGCTGCCGGAGACGACGACCAACCAAGCGCGCGACTACGCCGTCGCCTCGCAGAACCAGATCATCCGGCGGCTGCTGCGCGCCTATTTCGGGGCGGTGTCGTTTGTGGACGACGAAGTAGGGCTCATCGTCCGCGAGCTGCGCATCCTCAAGCAGTTTGACAACACCATCATCGCGATCGTCGGCGAAACGGGCCACATGCTCGGCGAGCACGGCCGGATGTTCGGCGCCGTGCCCTATGAAGGCGCGGTGCGCGTTCCCTGCATCCTGCGATTTCCCGCCGGTGTCAAAGCCGGCGGACGCATCGAGGCGCCGGTTTCCACCACCGCCATCGTCCCAACACTCCTCGATCTGGCGGGCGCCAAGCGCGACGAGCCGTTTGACGCCCCCAGCCTGGCATCGATGCTCAAGGAGCCGGCCCCCGGAGCCGACGGCGAGGCGTTCTGCGCGATGGGCTTTGAAGCGATCCAGACGCCGGAGTGGAAGCTCGTCGAGAAAGGCGATCACCCCACCTGGGAGCCGCAACTATTTGATCTTCGCGCCGATCCGGGCGAGTCGCGGAACCTTTATGGCGAGGCCGAAGGGGCCAAGGCTCGTAGCGAACTTGGGGCGCGTCTGGAAGAATGGCGGAAAAGGCTGAGCTAGCCGTGCAACCGATCCAAAACATCCTCGTTTATCTACCGAAAGGCCCGGGCGAGACCGCCGTGCTGGAACGGGCCGCCCGTTTGGCCGCCGAGAGCGGCGCCAACGTGGAGATCGTCGACGCCGTCGCCGATCTGCCGCTGATCCTGCGCACGCCGACCTTCGGTTACCCGGCTCTTTCGGAGACGCTCGAAGCGGAAATGTGTGTGCGGCTGGAAAAGGCCGCCAAGAAGATCCGTAGCGGCACGGTCGCCGTCAGCGTGAAGGCCCTTTACGGCAAGGCTTTCGTCGAAGTCACCCGCGAGGCGATGCGCGGCGGCCACAACTTGGTCGCCGTCCACGCCGACCGGGAGGGCGGTCGGCATCTGGCCGGCACGACGGCGATGCGCCTGCTGCGTAACTGCCCGGCGCCGGTGTGGGCGATCCACGGCGAGTCCCCGGCGCCGTACAAAAAGGTCCTAGCGGCGGTCGATCCGCTCTCCGGTTACGACCATGAAAACGCCCTCAACCGCCGCATCCTGGAGACAGCCCGGACATTCGCCGCGCTCGAAGGCGCCGAGCTGCACGTCGTGCACGCCTGGGGCCGGGAGGATCCGCCGGAGCTGCTGCAACCTTACGCCGAGGAGGTGAAGGAAGCGGCCGGCGCGGCGCTGGAGGAGCTGATAAAGCCTTATCAGAGCGCGCTGGCCTCCCACGGCGTTCACTTGGTTTCCGGCCGGCCGGCCGAGGCGATCCGCAGACTGGTCGCCAGGGAAAAGATCGATCTGCTGGTGATGGGCACGCTGGTGCGAACCGGGCTGGAGGGCCTGCTGATCGGCAACACCGCGGAGAAACTGCTGGGAGATGTGGAGTGCTCCGTCCTGGCGCTCAAGCCGGAAGGCTTTCGCACGCCGGTGCAACTTGACTAGGCCGGCATTGTGGCGCACGGCTGCGCCGTGCAGTCGGGCCTGCGGCCCGACAAGTTACTTCGCGAGGCATAGCCTCGCGTGCACGGCAAAGCCGCGCGCCACAGCAGCCCCCGGACAACTTGCTTGAGCGCCGCCGCCCACCAGCAGAGCATCGCCGAGGCCCTATCCGCGCTCGGGGCGAGCACGGAGCAGGGCCTCTCCGCCGCCGAAGCCGCGCGCCGACTTGCCCAACACGGGCCCAACGAGCTGGTGGAGCGCGGCGCTCGCAGCGTCTGGAAGATCCTCTTCAAGCAGCTCAGCGAAACGCTCATCCTGTTGCTGATCGCCGCCGCCGTGATCTCCGCCTTACTGGGCGACTTGAAGGACGCCGGCGTCATTCTCACCATCGTCATCCTGAACGCCTGGCTGGGAGTGCGCCAGGAGTACAAAGCCGAGCAAGCGATGGCCGCGCTGATGCGCATGTCGCAACCCTTGGCGCGGGTGCGGCGAGACGGCCATGTGGTCGATATCCCGTCCCGCGAGCTGGTTCCCGGCGACATGCTGCTGCTGGAAGCCGGCAGCGTGGTCCCCGCCGACTGCCGGCTGATCGAGGCGGCCAATCTGCGCATGCAGGAGGCGGCTCTCACCGGCGAATCCGAGCCGGTGGAGAAGGACGCCGGGACGGTACTGGAGGGCGAACCAGCCGTGGGCGACCGGCTCAACATGGTTTTTCGCGGCTCCAGCGCCGTCCATGGACGCGGCGTGGCTCTGGTGGCGGCCACCGGCATGCAAACCGAGCTGGGCCGGATCGCCGAGCTCATCCAGGACGTCAAGGACGACGAAACCCCACTGCAGAAGCGCCTCGACCGGCTCGGGAAAGTGCTGGTCGGCGTCGCCCTGGTCATCGTGGCCGTTGTTTTCACGGCGGGGCTGCTGCGCGGCGAGGAGCTGCGACTGATGTTCCTCACCGCCGTCAGCCTGGCGGTGGCGGCGGCGCCAGAGGGTTTGCCGGCGGTGGTAACCATCGCGCTGGCGCTGGGCGCCCAGCGGATGCTCAAGCGCAACGCGCTGATCCGGCGGCTGCCCGCCGTGGAGACGCTGGGTTCGGTGACGGTGATCTGCACGGACAAGACCGGCACCCTGACGCAGAACCGCATGACGGTCC